>CAZWNY010000056.1:0-12196 GCA_964635575.1 uncultured Kordia sp.
AGCAGTAAAGCAATTTAAACCAGAAGAAAAATCGACAAAAACAACCATTCCATTTTTGAAAAATAACGAATTTGATTATGCAAATGTACTAACAGCAATACATAAAGATTGGTATAAATATACATGGTTAATATTTATACCAGTTGTAATATTTATCATTACGGCGGTATCAAACGGAGCAAATTTAACCGATGGGATTGATGGTTTAGCAGCGGGCACGTCAGTAATTGCAGTTGCAGTTTTAGGGTTGTTTACGTGGTTGTCAGGAAACATTATATTTTCTGATTATCTAAATATTATGTACATACCACGAATTGGAGAAATGACCGTTTTTGTAGGTGCATTTGTAGGTGCGTTAATCGGGTTTTTATGGTACAATACCTTTCCTGCTCAAGTTTTTATGGGAGACACAGGTAGTTTAACTATAGGTGGTATTATTGCGGTTATTGCTATTTCGGTTCGTAAGGAGTTGTTAATTCCAATTTTATGCGGAATTTTTCTAATAGAAAATTTATCGGTAGTACTTCAAGTAAGTTACTTTAAATATACCCGAAAAAAATATGGAGAAGGAAAACGAATTTTCTTGATGGCGCCATTACATCATCATTATCAAAAAAAAGGAATGCACGAAAGTAAAATTGTAAATCGATTTTGGATTGTAGCCATAATGTTAGCAGTATTAACCGTAGTAACCTTGAAAATGAGATAGGTTATCAATATTTTCGATTCATAAAATGAAAGAAAAATTAAAAACATTAAACATTAAACATAAATCACTTGTTATTCTTGGTGGTGCCGAAAGTGGTGTAGGTGCCGCGGTTTTAGGAAAACAAAAAGGATATAATGTTTTTGTTTCTGATAAAGGAAAAATAAAGGAAAAATATAAAAAAGTTCTTATACATAATAAAATAAATTGGGAAGAATTACAACACACAGAAGCTAAAATAATAACGGCTGATGTAGTTGTAAAAAGTCCAGGAATACCAGATTCGGTTCCTTTGGTAGTGCAATTAAAGGCAAAAGGAATACCTGTAATTTCAGAAATTGAATTTGCAGCACAATTTACCAAAGCAACCCTTGTAGCAATAACAGGTAGCAATGGTAAAACAACAACATCATTGTTAACATATCATTTATTAAAAAATGAAATTAATGTTGGGTTGGCAGGTAATATTGGAGATAGTTTTGCAATGCAAGTAGTCGAAAATAAACACGATAATTACGTGTTGGAGTTAAGTAGTTTTCAGTTAGATGGTATCATCAATTTTAAGCCACACATTGCCATAATTACAAACCTGTCGGAAGATCATTTGGATAGGTATGGTTATAAATATGAAAACTATATCGCAGCTAAATTTCGAATTACAAAAAACCAAACTGCAAACGATTATTTAATATACGATGCAGACGATGTAGAAATAGCAAAGTATTTAAAAAAACATCATATAAAAGCAAAATTGTTGCCATTTTCAGTAACAAAAAACATAAAAGAAGGCGTCTGTTTAGACGAAAAAAACATAAAATTAACGATAAATAACGAAACATTAATTATGCCAATACAAAACATCGCATTACAAGGAAAACACAATGTAAAAAATGCAATGGCAGCTGCAACCGTTGCAAATTTGTTAAAAATTAGAAAAGCAACGATAAGAGAAAGTTTGTCTAATTTTCAAGGCGTTGAGCATCGTTTGGAAAAAGTATTAAAAATACAAAACGTACAATACATAAACGACTCTAAAGCAACTAATGTAAACGCAGTTTTTTATGCATTAGATAGTATGGATGCAACTACAATTTGGATAGTTGGTGGAGTAGACAAAGGAAACGATTATAACGATTTGTTGCCGTTAGTAAATGAAAAAGTACGTGCTATTATTTGTTTAGGAGCAGACAATGAAAAGATACAAAAAGTATTTAACGGTACAGTAGAAATTTTAACAGAAACTCAATGCATAAAAGAAGCCGTTAAAATGGCATATATGATAGCCGAAAAAGGAGATAATGTGTTGCTTTCTCCAGCGTGTGCAAGTTTCGATTTGTTTGATGATTATGAAGATAGAGGAAGACAATTTAAAAACGCAGTAAGAAAACTATAACCAACAACCAATACCTAATAAGATGATTTTTATATAAACCGTAAAAAAACGATTGACAAATAATAAATGACTACTATTTCTAAACATATTAAAGGCGATAAATACATCTGGGCAATAATTGCTTTATTGATGATATTTTCATTTTTACCAGTTTTTAGTACAAGCAGTAATTTAGCAAATTTGTATGGTAAAAATCCAATAATATTATTACTTAAGCATGGAGTACATATAGCAATGGGTATTGCTTTTTTATATGGATCACATAAGCTGCCGAGTCATTATTTTAAAAATCTATCACTTGTAGTTTTGCCTTTTATTGTGATGTTGTTACTCTATACCTTAGCTAAGGGTACAATGATTGGTGGTGCAAATGCAAGTAGATGGATTCAAGTGCCATTTGTAGGTTCATTTCAAACATCAACCTTAGCAGCAGTAGTTTTATTAGTATATGTAGCGCGTTATTTAGCAAATGTAAAAGATAAAGTAGTTACATTTAATACAAGTCTGGTTAAATTATGGTTGCCTGTAGCGTTAGTTTTAATGTTAATATTGCCTGCAAATTTTTCGACTACAGCAATTATGTTTTCAATGGTAATAATGCTTGTTTTTGTAGGTGGATATCCGCTAAAACAAATAGGAGCAATATTAGGAATAGCAATAATTGCTTTTACATTATTTATTTTATCAGCAAAAGCATTTCCGGAAGCATTTCCAAATCGAGTAGAAACTTGGGTAAGCAGAATCGAAAATTTTGGAAACGCAGAAAACATCGTAGAAGGCTATCAAATAGAACGTGCAAAAATGGCTATAGCTTCCGGAGGACTAACAGGTTTAGGTCCTGGAAAAAGTGTGCAAAAAAACTTTTTACCACAATCATCTTCCGATTTTATTTACGCTATTATTGTAGAAGAATGGGGTATGTTAGTAGGCGTAGCAATACTGTTATTATATATATTTTTGCTATTCAGAATGTTAGTTTTAGTAAATAAAACCACCGATTTGTTTGGTAAATTAATAGTTATAGGAATTGGGTTTCCGATAGTTTTTCAAGCATTTATAAATATGGCAGTTGCAACGGAATTGTTTCCAGTAACAGGACAAACATTACCGTTAATAAGCTCAGGAGGAACATCTATTTGGGTGACCTGTTTAGCGCTAGGTATTGTATTAAGTGTAAGTGCAAAAACAAATGAAGCGGTTATAAAAACAAAAATTAAAACAACGGACAATCCTTTAGATATATTGAAGGAAACAATTTAACCATAAAAAAGTAAATTAAAAAAATAGTGAGCAATCAATCGGAAAAATATAAAATAATTTTATCAGGCGGAGGAACTGGAGGACATATTTATCCTGCTATTGCTATTGCGAATGAAATAAAAAATCAGTATCCAAATACAGTGTTTTTATTTGTAGGAGCAAAAAACAGAATGGAAATGGAAAAAATCCCTGCTGCTGGATATACGATAAAAGGACTATGGATTTCAGGTATTGAACGTAAATTAGTATCAAAAAACAATTTATTATTTCCATTTAAGTTATTAAGCAGTTTATGGAACGCTAAAAAAATAATAAAACAATTTAAACCAAATATTGCAATTGGAACAGGTGGTTTTGCAAGCGGTCCGTTATTGCAAATCGCAAATATAAAAGGAATACCTACTTTAATACAAGAGCAAAATTCGTACCCAGGTATTACAAACAAACTATTAGCTAAAAAAGCAAAAGTTATTTGTGTAGCATACGATGGTTTAGAACGGTTTTTTCCGAAAAACAAAGTAATAAAAACAGGAAATCCGGTACGTCAAAATTTATTAGAAATTACCTCAAAAAGAGCAACAGCTATTTCATTTTTTAAACTAGACGCAACTAAAAAAACAATATTAATTTTAGGCGGAAGTTTAGGGGCAAAAAATGTTAATAAATTAATAGAAAAAGAATTAGAGTTTTTTGAAAAAGAAGAGGTACAACTAATTTGGCAAACAGGTAAATTATATATTCATCAATATAAAAAGTACAGTAAAAATCAAACGGTACAAACACACGCATATTTAAATAAAATGGATTTAGCATATGCAGCAGCAGATATTATAATTTCTCGTGCAGGAGCAAGTTCAGTATCCGAATTATGTGTAGTGGGTAAACCCGTAATTTTTATACCAAGCCCGAATGTTTCGGAAGACCATCAAACAAAAAATGCACAAGCAGTAGTGATTAAAAATGCAGCAATTTTAATAAAAGAAGTCGATTTAAAAATTCAATTTCAATCGGAATTTTCAAAATTAATAACAAGTAAAAGTTTGCAAAAAACCTTATCCGTAAATATTAAAAAATTAGCATTAGTAAATGCAACAAACGACATTGTAAAAGAAGTAATAAAACTAATTAATAATAAATAAACGTTGAATATTAATAACACACATAATATTTATTTTGTAGGTATCGGAGGTATTGGCATGAGTGCTTTAGCGCGTTATTTTAAACACTTAGGTAAAAATGTTTTTGGGTATGATAAAACCAAAACTAAAATTACAGATAGTTTACAAAAAGCAGGTGTTTCTATTTGTTTTGAAAATTCGGTTTCCGTGTTGCCAGAAGCATGTAAAAATAAAGAAAATACATTAATAATTTATACACCAGCAATACCTAAAACCCATCCGCAGTTACAATATTTTAAAAAAAATAATTTCAGTATAAAAAAACGAGCAGAAGTATTAGGGTTAATTACACAAAATACTTTTTGTTTTGCAGTAGCAGGCACGCATGGAAAAACAACAACATCAGCTATTTTAGGGCATTTATTAAAAACATGTGACGCAAAAATGACTGCCTTTTTAGGAGGAATATCAGAAAACTATCAATCCAATTTAATTTTAAACGGATCAGATATTTCGGTAGTAGAAGCAGATGAATTTGATCGTTCATTTTTACAATTATCACCAAATGTTGCCTGTATAACCTCTACGGATGCAGATCATTTAGATATTTATGGTCAAGCAGATGAATTAGAAAAAAGCTTTGCTGAATTTGCAGATAAACTAAGCGATAAATCGAAGTTGTTTGTAGCGGATAACGTTGCGTTAAACGGAATTACCTATGGTGTAAATACAGATACCGACTATAGCATTCAACAGATAAAAATAAAAAAAGGAATATATAATTTCAATATAAAAACACCAAATGAAACTATTAAAAATGTAGTTTTTCATTTGCCAGGTAAGCATAATTTGTCAAATGCTTTAGTTGCATTTGCAATGGCTTATGCTTATGGTTTTAATACTGAAAAATTAATAAAAGGATTGGCCTCATTTAAAGGAGTTGAGCGTAGGTTTTCCTATCAAATAAAAACGGAAAATTTAATTTTTATAGACGATTATGCGCATCATCCAACAGAAATAAATGCAGTACATCAAGCCGTAAGAGAAATGTATCCTGATAAAAAAATAATGGCAATATTTCAACCACATTTATTTAGTAGAACGCAAGATTTTATTGAAAATTTCGCAACCAGTTTAAGTAATTTTGATATAGTTAGATTATTAGAAATTTACCCAGCAAGAGAAGAGCCAATTAAAAACGTTAATTCATCTTGGTTGTTGCAAAAAATTAAAAACTTAGATAAAAAATTAATTACAAAAAATGAAATTGTAAATGAAATTAAAAACAGTAATGCTACGGTAATTTTAACAATTGGAGCAGGAGATATTGGAGCAACAGTAAGCCATATAAAAAAAGAATTAATAAGCACACTATAGTATGGAAGCAAAAACTAAAAAAAATTTCTTTAAAACGCAACTATTTTCGATTATAAAAATAGTATTAGTATTACTTGTTATGGTGTTTTTATATGCATTTTCAGGGCAACGAAATAACACAAAAAAACTAACTAAACTAACTGTAAGTTTTGAACACCCAGAACAGTTATTGTTGTCAGAAAAAACGGTTAATAACTTGTTAATACAAAACAAAGGAAGCATAAAAAACATTAAAAAAGAAGCATTAAATTTGAATACATTAGAAGCAACATTAAATAAAAATCCTTTTGTAAGGAAATCAAACATATATGTTTCTGTAAATGGAGAGGTTGGAGTTCATGTTTTACAAAAAAAACCACAAGCAAGAGTGCACACCAACGAAACATTTTATATTGATGAAAAAGGAAAAAAAATGCCTATTTCATCAAATTTCTCTGTACGAGTGCCTCTGGTAACAGGAAATGTTACCGAAAAAAATATGTCGGACGTGTTTAAAGTAGTACAAGCTATAAACTCAGATTCGTTTTTTAAACAAGAAATAGAAGGTATAATTGTAACTAAAAATAAATATACATTATTGTTAAGAGAATATGATTTTGTAATAAATTATGGAACATCAGAAAACGGGAAATTAAAGATTAAAAACTTTAAATCCTTTTATCAAAAGGCAAAAAAAGATAAAACATTAAACAAATACAGTATTATAAATTTGCAAGTCGCATCACAAGTAATTTGCACTAAAAAATAAACTATGGAAAACAAAAAAATAGCAGTTGGGTTAGACATAGGTACCACCAAAATAGTAGCAATGGTGGGACAAGAAAATGAATATGGTAAGCTAGAAGTTTTAGGCGTTGGTAAAGCTAAAAGTTTAGGGGTACACAGAGGTGTTGTAAATAATATTACTCAAACCATACAATCCATACAACAAGCAATAGAAGAAGCAGAAACCAATTCAGGTTTAAAAATTGATAGTGCAGTTGCGGGTATTGCAGGTCAACACATTCGTAGTATTCAGCATAATGACCATATATCCAGGTTAAATGCCGATGAGATTATTACAGAAGACGATATTGACCGTTTAATAAACCAAGTACACACATTGGTAATGCTGCCAGGAGAAGAAATTATACATGTATTACCACAAGAATATAAAATAGATGGTCAATCGGGTATAAAAGAACCAATAGGTATGTGTGGCGGACGCTTGGAAGCCAATTTCCATATTGTAGTAGGCAATGTAACATCAATTAGAACCATCGGGCGTTGTATTGTAAACTCAGGTTTAGAGTTGTCAGGCATAACACTAGAACCCTTAGCCTCTGCCGATGCCGTTTTAAGTCAAGAAGAAAAAGAAGCAGGTGTAGCT
The DNA here is from genome assembly GCA_964635575.1 of uncultured Kordia sp. Classification (GTDB taxonomy): domain Bacteria; phylum Bacteroidota; class Bacteroidia; order Flavobacteriales; family Flavobacteriaceae. The sequence goes on from CAZWNY010000056.1 coordinate 7,224, forward strand.
TTAATAGATATAGGCGGAGGAACAACAGACTTAGCAATTTTTAAAGACGATATTATTCGCCATACCGCAGTAATTCCATTTGGAGGAAATGTAATCACTAGTGATATAAAAGAAGGCTGTGCAATTATAGAAAAACAAGCAGAAGCATTAAAAATAAAATTCGGATCAGCATTACCAACAGAAAACAAAGAAAACGAAATTGTATCAATACCAGGGTTAAGAGGTAGAGATCCAAAAGAAATATCATTAAAAAACTTATCTAAAATTATTTACGCACGTGTTGGCGAAATAATAGAACAAGTGTATGGTGAAATTAAAAATTACGGACACGAAGACCCTAAAAAAACATTAATCGCAGGTATCGTGTTAACTGGTGGAGGATCAGAATTAAAACACCTAAAACAACTGGTAGAATACATAACAGGAATGGACACTCGTATTGGTCGTCCAAACGAACATTTAGCAGGAGAATCTTCAGAAGAAATGAAAAGTCCATTATACGCAACCGCAGTAGGTTTGTTAATGAATGCGCTAGAGAAAAATGAAAAAATAGAAGACATAACGGAAATTGTTTCAGATAAAACAGAAGAAGAAGCTCTTGAAACAATAAATGAAGAAATTTTAGAAAACGAAAAACCTAAAATCAAACCTAAACGTAAAAATATATTAGATCGTTGGTTTGAAGGATTTAAAGATTTTTTAGAAAACGCAGAGTAAATAAAATATAAAATAAAAGAAGGATGAGTAATAACATAGAATTCGAAGGGATATCTTTTGATTTGCCAAAAAACAGATCAAACGTAATTAAAGTAATTGGTGTTGGTGGCGGAGGCAGTAATGCCATTAATCACATGTTTAAATCAGGTATTAATGGAGTAGATTTTGTAATTTGTAATACCGATGCACAAGCATTACAAAACAGTCCAATACCCAATAAAATTCAGTTAGGAGTTACCTTAACAGAGGGTTTAGGAGCAGGAGCAAATCCAGAAGTTGGAGAACAATCAGCTTTAGAAAGTTTTGAAGAAATAAAAACCATGTTAGGCACTAATACTAAAATGATATTTATTACAGCAGGTATGGGCGGAGGAACAGGAACAGGAGCCGCGCCAGTTATTGCAAAAATGGCAAAAGAACTAGATGTGCTTACCGTAGGTATTGTAACTATTCCGTTTCAATTTGAAGGAAAAATTAGAAATGAACAAGCTAAAATTGGTATTGAAAAACTACGAAAAGAAGTAGATTCTTTAATTGTAATTAATAATAATAAACTCCGAGAAGTTTATGGTAATTTAGGTTTTAAAGCAGGTTTTGCAAAAGCAGATGAAGTATTAGCAACCGCAGCAAAAGGTATTGCAGAAGTAATAACACATCATTATATACAAAACATAGACCTTAGAGACGCTAAAACAGTACTTGCAAATAGTGGTAGTGCTATTATGGGTTCAGCAACAGCAACAGGTGAAAATAGAGCGAAAAAAGCGATAATGAAAGCGTTAGATTCACCACTACTTAATGATAATAAGATTACAGGAGCCAAAAATGTATTGCTACTTATTATTTCAGGTTCTAATGAAATAACATTAGATGAAATGGGAGAAATTAACGACTATATACAAACCGAAGCAGGTTTTGGAGCGAATATTATTATGGGAGTAGGAGATGATGAAAACCTAACAGATGAAGTAATTGTAACCGTAATTGCTACAGGTTTTGATGCTTCTCAACAAGATGAAATTGCAAATACAGAGGTAAAAAAAATAATTCATATTTTAGAAGATAATCAAACAGCGACACAAATGCTTTCGGTAAACAATGTGGTTTCAGAAATTGAATTACCAATTGAAAAACCAGTAGTTGAAACCAAAAACAAACCAACAGAACCTAAAGTAATACATAACCTATTTGAAGATGAATTGCTTGAGAGAAAAGAAAATACAAAAACAACAACCGAATTAATACCGACAACTGATTTAATAAAAGAAATAGAAGTAATTTATAATGAAGTAGAACCATCGAAAAATAAAGTAAATTCTGATGAATTTGTAATTACAGACATATCTCAAATAGAAATAATAGAAGAAATAGTAGAAGAAGAACAAGCAATACTTGCTTTTGATATTCCAGCTTCAACAACCGATTTATTTGAGCCTTTGGAGCATCAATTAGAAAACAAAACAGAGGATTCATTAGAAAAAATATCCGAAGAAAAAAAGATAACCTTTAATTTAACTGACGAAGATATTTCTGAAATACAAGTAAATGCGCCAACAGAAATAATGTCGATAACAGAACAGAATCAAGAAGAAATTACAAAATATACACTAGAAGTTCGAGAAGACGAAAAATCAAATGTAGAAGAAACAAAAACTATTGATTCGGCAACAGAAATGACTAAAAAAGTAATAGATCCGATTGAATTGTCTGCTAAAAAAAGTCTTAAATTAAGAGCAGAAGAACGTAAAAAAAGTTTAGATAGGTTTAACTATAAATTTCGACAGAATCTTGCAAATAATATTGACGAAATAGAAAAAGAGCCTGCCTATAAACGAATGAACGTAAACCTAGATGTAGCGCCAGAAAAAAATAATATCTCTCGAACTACATTAGGAACAGATGCTAATAATGACGATCAGTTGAGGTCAAACAACTCGTTTTTACATGATAATGTAGATTAAAAACTACTATTTTTCAAATAGTACGTATAATCATTCCTGTTTAATTAAAATTTAAAAAACCCGAAATGTAATTACGCATTTTGGGTTTATTTTTTTACTTTAGCAAAAAATAATTTAAGACAACAAATATAATGAGTCTATCAACTATAATAATGGTGAAAATAAAGGAAGCTATGAAAGCAAAAAATGCAGTAGCGTTAACTTCCTTACGAGCTATAAAATCAGAAATTTTATTAGCACAAACCAAAACGGGTTCTAAAAATGAACTAACGAAAGAAGAAGAAGTAAAGTTAGTTCAAAAATTAATTAAACAACGTAAAGATAGTGCTGCTATTTTCTCAGAACAAGGTCGTGAAGATTTAGCGCAACCAGAATTAGCACAAATAGCCGTAATTGAACAATTTTTACCAGAACAATTACCCGAAAAAGAAATAGAAAAGATAGTACAGCAAACAATTGAAACACTAGCAGCAAACGGAATGAAAGATATGGGTAAAGTAGTAGCGGATGTAAATAAAAAAGTAGCAGGTAAAGCAGATGGTAAAACGATAGCTACTTTGGTTAAAAAGCACTTAATGTAGTATTTTTATAATTATATTGGCCTCGTAGTTCAACTGGATAGAATATCAGATTTCGGCTCTGACGGTTAAGGGTTCGAATCCCTTCGAGGTCACAAAATAAAACCACAAACACCACTAATAAGGTTTTTGTGGTTTTTTTGATTTAAAGCATACATCTTTTAATAGCTATGACTTCGATAATTCGGTAAAATATTTAAAAAAATACGGAATAGTTTCGATGCCTTTTAGATAATTGAATATTCCAAAATGCTCATTTGGTGAGTGAATTGCATCACTGTCTAATCCAAATCCCATTAAAATGGTTTTACTTTTCAATTCTTTTTCAAACAGAGAAACTATTGGGATACTTCCGCCACTACGTTGCGGAATAGGTTTTTTACCAAAGGTGGTTTTATACGCTTTACTTGCCGCTTGATAACCAATAGTATCAGTTGGAGTAACATATCCTTGACCTCCATGATGTGGTGTGACTTTTACGGTAACTCCATCGGGAGCAATGTTTTCAAAGTGAGTTTTAAATAGTTTGGTGATATTTTTCCAGTCTTGGTTTGGTACTAAGCGCATTGATATTTTAGCATACGCTTTACTAGCAATAACGGTTTTTGCTCCTTCACCAATGTAACCGCCCCAAATTCCGTTTACGTCTAAAGTTGGGCGGATGGCATTACGCTCATTAGTTGTATATCCTTTTTCGCCATAAACAGCATTAATATCTAATGCTTTTTTATAAGCGTCTAAAGAAAACGGTGCTTTTGCCATTTCTTCACGTTCTTTGGTCGATAACTCTTCTACATGATCATAAAAACCAGGAATGGTAATTTGATTGCTTTCATCGTGTAAAGAAGCTATCATTTTGCTTAGTACGTTTATTGGGTTAGCTACTGCGCCGCCGTATAAACCTGAGTGTAAGTCTCGGTTTGGACCTGTTACCTCTACTTCTACATAGCTCAAACCACGTAAGCCTGTGGTTATCGATGGAATATTGTTAGCAATCATTCCAGTATCGGAAATTAAAATAATGTCATTTTTTAGTTTTTCTTTATTTTTTTTCACAAAAACAGCTAAGTTTTCGCTGCCAATTTCTTCTTCTCCTTCTATCATAAATTTTACGTTACAAGGTAAGTTTTTTGTTTGGGTCATGTATTCTAGCGCTTTTACGTGCATATACATTTGCCCTTTGTCGTCACATGCTCCGCGAGCAAAAATAGCACCTTCTGGATGAATATCCGTTTTTTTTATAATCGGTTCAAATGGAGGTGAGTCCCATAACTCAATTGGATCTGCTGGTTGTACGTCATAATGACCATACACTAAAATTGTGGGTAGTTTAGGGTCAATTATTTTTTCACCATATACTATTGGATATCCTGCGGTAGGACAAATTTCTACAATGTCACACCCAGCCTTTAATAAACTTTCTTTTATGGAATCGGCAGTTTTTAGCAACTCTCTTTTATAAGTAGAATCAGCACTTATTGAAGGTGTTTTTAATAGTTCAATAAGCTCGTTTATAAAGCGATCTTTATGCTGATTTATGTAATTATTTATGTCGTTCATATTTATGTTATTTTAAAGAGTTTCAAAGATACTGAAAATTGTATAATTATTTTTTTATTTTTTAGTTTGATAATTAGATAGAATACTTATATTTGCAATCCTTAATTGCAGGCGTGGTGGAATTGGTAGACACGCTAGACTTAGGATCTAGTGCCGC
>CAZWNY010000057.1:0-11924 GCA_964635575.1 uncultured Kordia sp.
GAAAAAAAACATAATAATAGTATTAATCAGTTTGTTTTCCATAAAAGCAAATGCACAAACAGTAATACCGTATAATAATGACACACGAGTAATTACAACAGGTACTGCATTTTTACTAATCGCTTCAGATGCTCGCGCAGGAGGCGTGGGTGACCAAGGTGTAGCAACTGCTCCAGACGCATATTCACAACAATGGAACTTATCAAAATATGCCTTTGCAGAAAAAAAACAAGGAATATCAATGAGTTACACTCCATATTTAACAGAACTTGTAAACGATATTTTTCTAAGCAATGTAGGTTATTACAACAAACTAACTGAAAGAAGCGCAGTATCTGCAAGCTTTAGATATTTTAGCTTAGGAGAGGTGCAATTTACCGATAATTTAGGCAATAATACTTCATTAGAAAAACCAAATGAATTTACTGTTGATTTAGGTTATTCTTTAAAGCTAAGTAATCAAATAGCTATGGGTGTTGCTTTACGTTATTTGCGATCAGACTTACAACTAGGTCGTACACAAGGCCTAGAAGGAGCTTCTGGCGCAGGAGCAGCAAGTACTTTTTCGGTAGACATAGGAGCTTATTATCAATCTGAAGAAAAAGCATACAACACTTTTAATGGCAAATGGCGTGCAGGAGCGGCAATACAAAATTTAGGTCCAAAAATTAAATATGATGACGGAGGAAGAGAAAACTTTTTACCAACAACATTCCGTTTAGGCGCAGGATTCGATTTTATTTTAGACAAAGCAAGCACTATTGCAGTAACCCTAGAAACCACCAAACTTTTAGTGCCAACACCACCTATTTACGGATTTGAAGACACTGATAATGATGGAATAAAAGATGCAAACGAACCTACAGTAATTGTAGAAGGGAAAGACCCTGATGTAAACTTTTATTCAGCTGTTTTTTCATCATTTAGTGATTCACCTGGAGGGTTTAGTGAAGAAATGCAAGAATTCACCTACTCTATAGGAGCAGAATATCAATACCAAGATTCATTTGCTTTCCGTTTAGGCTATTTTAATGAACATGTAAACAAAGGTGCTCGTAAATTTTTTACTTTAGGAGCGGGATTCAAATACAATGTAATTAGCATTGATCTTTCGTATTTAATTACAGCATCAAAAGTACCAAGCCCTTTAGAAAACACCTTACGTTTTTCGTTAGCATTTAATCTCTAAAAACAGATAAACGCTAGTTATATCTGTTTTTAAATACTATATAATGAAAGAACTAAAAATAAATACAACCTTTACAGTGTATCAACAGTTGTCGGAACTTCCTTCAACTGTTTTTTCGCTAATGCAAACAGCAATAAAAGCTAGAAACAATGCATATTCACCGTACTCTAAATTTAATGTAGGAGCAGCAATTTTATTAAACAATGGAGAGGTTGTAATCGGTTCTAATCAAGAAAATGCAGCATACCCGTCAGGATTATGCGCAGAACGTGTCGCTATTTTTCAAGCAGGAGCTTTATACCCTAATGTAGTTATAAAGGTGATGGCAATAACCGCTACCTCACAAAAGCAAAAAACAAAAACACCAATACCACCTTGTGGCTCTTGTAGACAAGCAATATCTGAATATGAAGGAAAACAAAACGAAAACATTATACTTTATTTTATGGGTGAAGAAGGAGAAGTAATCAAATCTAATTCACTTTCCGATTTATTACCACTTTCTTTTGACAAAAAACACCTCTAAACTTACCTTTTTCACTTATTTGATAAAAATTAAACTATTTTTCTTTATAAACAATTTTTTTCATTCATTCTGAAAGATTACTTTTGTATACTTGTATGATTTTTACAACACCTATATTTTAAAACTTCAATCTAAGAAGATATGAAAAAAATAACCAAAGCAACCTATTTAAAGTGGTATGAAGACATGCTGTTTTGGAGAAAATTTGAAGACAAACTAGCATCTGTTTATATTCAACAAAAAGTTAGAGGGTTTTTACATTTATACAACGGCCAAGAAGCTGTATTAGCAGGAGCGTTACATGTAATGGATTTATCAAAAGACAAAATGATAACCGCTTACCGAAACCACGTACAACCAATAGGAATGGGAGTCGACCCTAAGCGTATTATGGCAGAATTATATGGTAAAGTTACCGGAACTTCAAAAGGAATGGGAGGCTCTATGCATATTTTTTCTAAAGAAAAAGGTTTTTACGGAGGTCACGGTATTGTAGGTGGTCAAATACCGTTAGGCGCAGGTATGGCATTTGGAGACAAATACCATAACACAGGAGCTGTAACACTATGTTACTTTGGTGATGGCGCTGCAAGACAAGGCTCATTACACGAAACTTTTAATATGGCAATGAATTGGAAATTACCAGTTGTATTTATTGTAGAAAACAATAACTATGCAATGGGTACTTCCGTAGAAAGAACAGCAAACCATACCGATATTTACAAATTAGGTTTAGGCTATGAAATGCCATGTAGAGCTGTAGATGGAATGGATCCTGTTGCAGTAGCCAAAGAAATGGATATTGCAATGAAACACGCTCGTAACGGTAACGGACCCACATTTTTAGAAATGAAAACATACCGTTACAGAGGTCATTCAATGAGTGATGCACAACAATATAGAACTAAAGAAGAGGTTGCAGAATACAAAAAAATAGATCCTATTAAAACCACTAAAGACATTATCTTAAAAGAAAAATACGCAACGGAAGAAGAATTAGCAGAAATTGACAAACGCGTTAAAGCTTTAGTTAAAGAATGTGAAGAATTTGCAGAAGCATCAGATTTCCCAGAAATTCCACAACTTTATGATATGGTTTACGACCAAGAAGATTATCCATTTATCCCACATAAATTATAAACTATGGCAACAATAATTAATATGCCACGTTTAAGTGACACCATGGAAGAAGGTGTTGTGGCAACTTGGTTAAAACAAGTAGGAGACAAAATTGAAGAAGGAGATATTTTAGCAGAAATAGAAACCGATAAAGCTACAATGGAATTTGAATCTTTTCATGAAGGTGTGTTATTACACATTGGAATACAAGAAGGAGAAACAGCTCCTGTAGATACTTTACTAGCAATAGTTGGAGAGGCAGGAGAAGATATTTCGGCATTACTAAATGGTGCAGCACCAAAAATTGAAGTTTCAAAAACTAAAAAAGAAGTTCCTGCAAAAATATTAAGTACAGTTACAATTCCTGAAGGAGTAACAGTAGTTACTATGCCACGTTTAAGTGATACAATGACAGATGGTACCGTAGCAACATGGTTAAAAAAAATTGGAGATAGCGTAGAAGAAGGAGATATTTTAGCAGAAATAGAAACCGATAAAGCTACAATGGAATTTGAATCTTTTCAAGAAGGCACTCTTTTATATATTGGCCTACAAGAAGGAGAAACAGCTCCTGTAGATAGTGTATTGGCTATTATTGGACCAGCAGGGACAAATGTTACCGATTTAGCTAAAAATTATACTAAAGAAGAAAAACAAGCAACTCCAAAAGCTGAAGTTTCAGATACTAAAAAAGAAGAGAAAACTAAACTTTCAAAAAAAGTAACTACAAGCATTACATCAACAGAACGCATATTTGCATCACCGTTAGCTAAAAAAATAGCAAAAGATAAAAGTATAAATCTATCTAATATAAAAGGTTCTGGAGAAAACGGAAGGATTATTAAAAAAGATGTTGAAAACTACACATCATCATCAAGTGCTACAAATATAGGAGTATTTGTTCCCTCAGGAGAAGAAAAAACAGAAGACATTGCAAACTCACAAATGAGAAAAGTAATTGCCCGTAGATTAGGAGAATCTAAATTTACCGCACCGCATTATTACCTAAACGTGGAATTTGACATGGAAAACGCAATTGCTTTTAGACAACAATTTAACACCATACCAGATGTTAAAATATCATATAATGACATGATTGTAAAAGCATGTGCATTAGCATTAAAAAAACATCCGCAAGTAAACTCGCAATGGTTTGACACGCATATACAAATAAACCATCACGTAAATATTGGTGTAGCGGTAGCGGTAGAAGATGGATTAGTAGTACCTGTTGTTCCGTTTGCAAATGAAAAAACATTGCCGCAAATTGGAGCAGAAGTAAAAGACTATGCAGTACGTGCAAGAAAAAAGAAATTAACTCCACAAGAAATGGATGGAAGCACATTTACCATATCTAACTTAGGAATGTTTGGCATAGAGAGTTTTACATCAATAATAAACCAACCAAATTCATCTATTTTATCGGTAGGTGCTATTGTAGAAAAACCAGTAATAAAAAACGGTCAAATAATAACTGGAAACACCATGAAATTAACTTTAGCTTGTGACCATAGAACAGTAGATGGTGCAACAGGAGCGCAATTTTTACAAACCTTAAAAGAATATATTGAAAACCCTGTTACCATGTTGGTGTAATCAATATATTTTGATTTGTATTATAAAACATATAAGGAAAAGGGGTTACTGCAAATGCAGCAAGCCCTTTCCCTTTTAACAACACTTTAAACATAAAATGAAGTTTGTTTTTTATATTTCGCTTACATTTGTAGATAAATAAAATTGTAGTTGATATTCTTTTAAATCACCAGCCCAAACGATTAAACAAAAAACAGTGAAACATTTATATATTTTATGTATTATTTTGTGTAGCTCAATAGCTTTACAAGCACAAAAAAAAGAAGGAAAACTCCCTCAAAAAGAAGGAAAAGAACTTTTATTGAAAAAAAAAGACCCTAACAACCGAAATTCTAAAAGTCGTAACGAAAAATCAACCAACACAGTACAACTAGATACCAAAGCATCAGACTATAAAATAATTTCAATAGAAAAAGACACTACTTTTATAGACACTACATTAAGTATTAAAAAAGAATATCAGTTTAATTATTTGCGTAAAGATTATTTTGAACTCTTGCCTTTTTCAAATTCTGGAAGTGTCTTTAATGTATTGGGGCATGATTTTTCTGCCGAAAAAAACACTTTTTCATTATTCGGAGCACGTGCAAAACATATTGATTTTACAACTGCAAACGACATTAAGTATTATCATGTTCCCACACCTTTAACCGAAATGTTTTTTAAAACCACAATGGAACAAGGACAATTAGCCCAAGTTTTTTTTACCGTAAACACCAAACCTAATTTAAATATAGCGGTTTCTTATAAAGGATTACGGTCTATCGGAAAATATAGACATGAAAAAGCAGAAGCAAGTAGCTTTAAAACATCTGTAAACTATAACACAAAAAATAATAGATATTTTATAAAAGCACATGTCGTAATACAAAGTGTAGCTAATCAGGAAAATGGAGGAATTACTCCACAAGGAATAATCGATTATGAAAATAGAAATGAAGAATTTTTAGATCGTGCTCGTTTTGATGTTAATCTCATAGGTGCAAACAGTAAATTGTCGACCAAACGCTTCTATATAAATCATTATTACAATGTATTTAAAAAACAAGATTCACTTAACAAATCGACATTGAATATTGGGCATATTAGTAATTTAGAAGACACTAAATATTTATTTAATCACGCTAAGGTTAGTGATTTTTTCGGAGATGCTTTTGCTGTTTCTACAAAAGATGAAGTGCGCTTAGAAAATTTTTATAATGAAGGATACGCTTCTTTTTATAAAAACAAAATAGGTGTGCTTACTGCTAAAATTGGCTATACCGATTATAATTACGGATACAGTCGAATTACAAACCTAACATCAGGAAGTATTCCTAATCGTTTAAAAAGCGGATTTGCATCTTACGGGCTTGCCTATAAAAATAATTTTAAAAAATTAAGCATACAATCTAATTTTACCGCCAACCTATCTAATGAAGAAAAAGGAAGCTTTTTTGAAGTAAAATTAGATTATCTAGTAAAAAAAGACATTCGTGTAAGTACAAAAATTACAACAAAAGATGCATTGCCAAATTTTAATTATCGCTTATATCAAAGTAATTACAAAAACTATAATTGGTACAATTCTGATTTTTTAAACACCAAAACTCATTTTATTAGCGGCACAATAGATGCTGAAAAATACGCGAAAATTTCGGCAAGTATGAGTACTCTTGAAAACTACACCTATTTTGGGTTAAATACTTTAGACGAAGTACAACCTTTTCAAACTAATGATGCAGTTACTTACCTAAAAATTAATGTGCAAAAAGAAATTAAATTTTTACGTAATTTTGCTTTGGACAATACATTACAATACCAAAAAGTAACTCAAAATGAACCTGCTTTATTTGTGCCTAAATACATTATAAGAAGTACTCTATATTACCAAAATACATTTTTTAAAAAGAATTTATTTTTACAAACAGGAATTATTTTTAATTACTTCGGAAAATATAAAATGAATGCTTATGATCCGCTTTTAGGTGAGTTTTACACACAAACTACACAAGAATTTGGAGAACAACCAAGAGTAGATTTATTTATAAATAGTAAAATACGAAGCGCACGTATTTATCTTAAAGCAGAGCAGATAAACACCTTATTTACAGGAAATACATTTTATAGCGCACCTAATTATCCATATAGAGATTTTATTATTCGGTTTGGCTTTGTGTGGAACTTTTATTTATAGTTAAAAAAATTATATTCACGTTAGATTTTATCTGTATTATGATGGTTTTTTACCTGTAAATTTATTTATTTTATACGTAAAACTTAACATGTAGTATTGCCGTAACACTAAGTTTTCAGTATCTACAATATAATCTTGATTAGTATCTCTGTTTACGCTTACGTTTTGGTTTAACAAATCGAAAACTTTTATTTTTAACAGTCCTTTATCTTTTAACATTTTTACTCCTAAACTTGCATTCCATAAATAGGAAGTTTGAATAAAACCTGCTGCTACATTTGGATTACTAACCATATTAAAGTCGTTTGCAAACTCAATCATTTTAGGGTAATACGTTTCCAAAACAATACCTACTGAAGTGCTTGTAAAATCCGTATCTCTACCTAAGTTCTCACTATACTTTACTTGATTAAAATCGTAATTATAGTTTGGCGAAATTTCAAATAAATCGTTAAAATTATACGTAAAAGACACAGTAGGCCCAAAGGAAAACTCTTCGGTTACAAACTCTAATTCGTTAGAAAAACCTGTGTTTTTGCTTGAATTAATACTTGCTCCTACATTCCATAAAAAAGAATGTTTATCATTTTTATAGGTTTTATGATAATTTAAGCTAGACCACAACCAATTGTTACCATCTACATTTACATATGTGGTAACTCGCTGCAAGGTGTTAACATTTGTAATTGTTTTAGATACAACGGCATTGTCTATAATTGCACCTCCAGCAGAAACACTATAACCACTTTTTTTCTTTATATTATTATTTCGGTAATTAAAATGCATATTATTTGAAACCGTTGCTTTTAAATTTGGGTTACCAATAACAATATTTAAAGGGTTTGAATTATCAGGAACGGGTTGTAATTGAAATATTTGAGGCGTGTTACTTCGAACAGAAATATTGGAATAAAATGAGTTACCTTTTCCAAACCTATTCCAAACACTTGTTCGTAAGTTTAGATTGTTAAAGTTGTTTTTAATGCTTGTGTTTTCTAATATATCGTTATTGGTTAGTGTAATTAAATCATAACCAACACTTGCTCTAATGCTTAATTTATCTTTTCGATAACGCAACCCAACTAATGGTGTGTGTTTTTGAGTATTTGTTTTAAATTTATTGGTTAATAGTGTATTTATGTCTGTATAACTTTGTGTAGTTGTATTAAAATCGGAAGTTTTAATGTCGTTTTTCGAATTATTAAATTGTGTACCAAAACGTAGTGTATAAAACCAATTTTTTGATAATAAACGAGTATAGTTTAAGTTTAAATTTAAGTTATTTCCTTTTGTTTCTGTCAGTTTTTGTTGATTTTCTGCTAGGTTAGGGGTTGTTCCTCCATCAAAATAATTTACATTCGATTTAAAAATGGTATTAGATGTGTTTTTGTTTGTTCCTGATCGCAACCAAAGTCTAAAATATTCTCCTTTTTTTTTAAAATTACGACTAATGCTCATGTTTAAATTAGCAGAATTGTTGTCAAAATCTGTAATCATATTGGTCGATGATCTGTTTATTAATCCTGAAGTATTATTATTGGAAGCGTTTTTAATACTAACATTATTCCCATAATCTCTAGCAAAATTTGGTTTAACTGATATTCGAGTAAGCGTATCTGGTTTTATTTCAAATTCTGCATTAAAGGTCTGGCTTTTAGATATTCGGTTAGATTCACTAGCTTCATTAGTAAAAAAAACTCCTGATGGTAAAAAAGTTTCTCTAGCTAATGTTGTTGCGGTTTCTACATCTTTTTGTTGAAAAAAATAGTCTGCACTTAAGTCTATTTTTTCTTTCCATTCATTCGCATAATGTGTTCCTCCAGTGGTCGATTCTGTAATGCCTGAATTTGATGAGGAAAACATTGGATTTGCTACTTGCCAAACCCCATTTCTACGTATATAGTTATTCTGTCCACCACCAATATCTTTTACCTCATCGCTGTTAAAACCTGAGGTGTTTACATTGTTTTTCCCTCCTAAAACACTTAAACGCTCATCATTATTAAAATAATTAATCATTCCGCTTAACGCATATCTATCATCGGTACCGTAACCTGAAGTTACACGACCAAAAACTCCTTTATTTTTATCTTTTTTTATGATAATATTAATGGTTTTATTTTCTTTATCGCCTTCTTCTCCTGTAAACTCTTCTGATCGTGTTTTGGTATCGACAACTTGTATTTTATCTATAATTTCTTTGGGCAAATTTTTGGTTGCTATTTTAAGGTCATTCCCAAAAAACTCTTTACCATTTACTAATATTTTATTTACAGGTTTTCCGTTAACTAAAATATTTCCATTTTTATCTACAATAACTCCAGGTAATTTTTTCAATAAATCTTCTACGTTAGCGTCAGTTCCTGTTTTAAAAGATGAAGCATTAAATTGTAAGATGTCTTTTTTTATGACAATAGGAGCTATATCGGCAATTACTACTATTTCATTTAACAATTCCGTGTTTTCGTGAAGTATAATGGTGTTTAAATTAACATTACTGTTTGTTAAATCAATTTCCTTTTTATACGTTTTTAATCCTGTATAAGATATAAGTAGGTTTACTTTTTTATGTTTTGTATTTCCTGTTAGACTAAACTTACCTTTTACATCAGATATGGTATAGCTAATCATTGATCCATCATTTACAGATTCTACATATATTGTTGCAGACTCAATTACTGACTTGTCTTTATATTGCAAAGTTCCTGAAATTTCAAAACTTTGAGCAACTAGTAATGAGGTAATTAACAAGAATAAAATAGTTAGTATCACTTTCATATAAAATAGATAAATTACAAATTTAACTTTTAAAGGTTTTGTGTTAAAAAAAATAATTTTAACCTTTATTACTCTGGGAATACTTTTTTATTAAAAACCAATAAAATACCTACTCCTGTACTAATTGCCATATCGGCAATATTAAAAACAGGATCAAAAAAAGTAAAATGTTTACCTCCAAATAATGGCATCCATTCGGGCCACGTCCAAGAAGAAAACGGAAAACGTAACATATCTACCACACAACCTTCTAACAGGCCGCTATATCCTTGAAAGTTTAATTGAGATATCCCTACGTAACCTACCCAATCATTGTATTGTGTGCTAAAAACAGTACCTGTGTCAAATAATAATCCGTAAATTACAGAATCTATATTATTACCAAATGCTCCTGCAAAAATTAAAGAAATAGCTAATATCAACAATTTTGGAGCTTTATTTTGTATTGATTTGTATAGCCAATAACCTATAAAACCGATAGCGACAACTCGAAAAGAGGTTAAAAATATTTTTGCTGATGGTTCTGATATTGGTAAAAAATCACTTAATTTACTTCCCCACGCCATTCCTGGGTTTTCGACAAAGCGTATTTCAAACCAATTAAAACCAAACACATTAACGTATTCTCCTAAATTAAAATTAGTTTTAATATAAACTTTAAGAACTTGATCTATCACTAAAATAAGTGTAATTAAAGTTATGGATTTTTTTAAATTCATTGTGTTTTACAAATAAATAAGATTTCAAATATATTGAAACTTTTTGGGTTAATTAATATTTTTTAGCAAGAAGTTACGATTCATAAAAAAAATGTTCTTTTACTATTTTTTCATTACTTACTTCGTACACGCATATTTCTTTTATTTGCATGCGTCCTTTGTTTTTAAAAGTGATGTCGTTTTCCATCGTTACTGCAAAATAATTACCTGTTACAATCGGTTCTGAAACAAATGCTTTGTGTATTTTAAGTACTGATTCGTCCCAAATTTTTGTTTTTTGTTTAATGGCTTCCATTCCTTTTGTTGAAGGTAGTCCTAACTTTTTATCTTCAAAACTTTCAATATTTTGATGATATAATTTTGCTTGTGCTTGCTGATGTTTTTCTTGTTGGTATAAAAACATCAATCGTTCTGCAATTTCTTGTGTAGTTATTATTTTTTATTTTTTCCGATATGAAAAAGCGCATCACCTTGTGATACTAACGGTTGATTATTTAAACAGATTATAAATCCGTTAAAAGGTGCTTTTATGGTTAAATTTCTGTTTCCATATGCATCCGTTATAAAGCCAATTATTTGTCCTTTTTCAATATAACTTCCGTTTTCTACGTACGCTGTAAATATTCCTGATTTACGAGCTCTTATCCATTTTCTGTCAATTAATGTAATGGTTTTATTGGTTTTACTACCTTTTACTACCGATGAATTTATCATTTTATAATACGCTAAAATACGTAATATTCCGTACATACCTTCGTGTATTGCAAACTCATCAAAACGCATACTTTCACCGCCTTCAAAAATAATAATTGGGATGTTCATTTTATCGGCAATTGCTCTAAATGATTTTTTTATTAATGAAGATTCAAATTGAATGGGTGCGTTAAATATTGTTGCTAATTCTTCGCTTTTTTTACTGTTTGGTGTGTATCGAATCTGCGGATAATTATTACGCATTGCTCCTCCTGTATGAAAATCTATACCAAAATCAATATACGGTAAAATTTCTTTTGTACTTTGATAAGCAATTCGAGAAGCTAACGAACCTTGTTTTGACCCTGGGTAACTTCTGTTTACATCTTTTCCATCTGGCAATTCTCTCGAAAAATGAATAAAACCGTACACATTTAAAATCGGTATTACAATAACACATCCTTTATTTAGATTAATAAAATAATCGTTTACCAACATGCGTTTACAAATTTCTACACCATTAATTTCATCGCCATGTAAACCTCCTTGTATTAATATAGTTGGTCCTTTTTCTTTCCCATTAAATATATATACAGGTATTTTTATTGGCGTACCTGTTGGCAATGAACCTATTGGTATTTTTACTACCTTGTTTTCACCTGGTTGTATAATAGTATTGTATATTGTTTTCATTTGCGTTACTTTCTAAAACATTTACTTAAAAGGTCAACTTTTTTATATATCCTAAATAATGAGTTTAATGTTCAAAATTATCGTTCTCTGTACTGTTTTTTTTCAAAAAACTATCTTCCAACAATTTCGATATGCTTAATTATTTCTCCTGCAATATTAATTTTGGTTGCTATTTCTATACCTTCTAATCCTGCGGTAGAATTTGCTTCTATTACCAAAGGTCCTTTTGATGAGCGTATTAAATCGATACCTGCAACATCTAAACCTAAACATTGTGCGGTTTTAATTGCTATTTGAGTTTCTTCTGTGGTCATTTTTATGCTTTGGGTAGAGCCTCCTCGATGTACATTACTTCTAAAGTCTTCTCCGTTACTACTTCGTTTCATTGCTGCAACTACTTTATTTCCTACTACATAAGCTCTAATATCTTCTCCG
>CAZWNY010000058.1:0-2310 GCA_964635575.1 uncultured Kordia sp.
TTTCTGTCAAATCTCCGTTTGTATTGAAGTTTAAACCTCCTTTTATTCCAAATTGTGCATAGTTTGTTGAATACACAAGCAACATAACACTTAAAATAATTAATTTTCTCATGATTTTATTTTAAATTTAATAATTTGATTATAGTTTTTTAAAGATGAAAAGTAACTTTGTTAAAACGTAAAAATAAGCTTTTAAGATCCTATAACAAAGCTAAACTTATTTTATTTTTACTACTTTCTGAATAATTTTCAACACAACATCGGCATTTAAACTATCATTTATTCATCAATTATGGAGTTCCAAACTCTCCAAAACTATGATACGGCTACAAATTATTGAAAAAAAAGGATTGTTAAGCGATAAATTACGTGTAACACTTTCGTCAAAATCACTAAAAATATTGTGTTTTTCGGCAACAATCATATAGCTTGTTTTTGCAACGAACTTTAAAAAAAATAGCGACTTTGTTTAATGGTTTTATCGTATGAATATTAATTACTTCAGAAAATCCATAGCAATCATACTAAAATCTAAAAAAAATCAGAAACTAAGTTGAAAACCGTATTGTTTTAGTATAAATAATAATTTTTCATGTGCTTATTTAACCTTAAAAAGAATGGGTAATGCAACAGGAACAATAACCGGTTTTCCATTTTGTTTTCCTGCTTTAAATTTTGGTAACGCATTAATTACACGTTCAGCTTCTGTTTGTAATGTTGGATGTGAAGCTTTCGCTTTTACCTCTGTAATTTCTCCGTTTTTACCAATTTTAAAGGATACAAGTATTTTTTGATTTCCTGTT
Source organism: uncultured Kordia sp. (assembly GCA_964635575.1). GTDB lineage: Bacteria > Bacteroidota > Bacteroidia > Flavobacteriales > Flavobacteriaceae. The sequence goes on from CAZWNY010000058.1 coordinate 804, forward strand.
AAACCATTCTTTTTTGTTAACTCTATATTAAAATTAGTATTTATAAATACTATAAGTTTCTGATTAAAACATTTTTTAATTTCCGCTTCGGTTTTACTTTCATCACACCCTAAATAAATAGGCACTTGATCTATTACTCTAAAAGGTACTTCGAGTTCATTATTATAATCTATAATTTCTTCCGTAATTATTGTTGTAGTTTTTTCGGGAACTATAGTATCATTAAACATGTTTTTTGTACATGACATATAAAAAAACATTCCAGTAACTAACGGAATAATACTTAAATACTTTACTAATTGTTTGCGGGTTGATTGTTGTTTGTTTAACATAATAATTCGTTTTTTGATTAATGTTGATGAATAAAATTGATTAACAAATGAAAACTGTTGTACGCCAAATGTTTTGGCGAGTAAGTTTTCATAATAATTACTGTATTGCGTTGCTACGTTTTTATCGGCAATAAATTCGTGTACTTCGCTAATTCGTTTTTGATAGATATAAATAAATGGATTAAACCAAAATATGATTTTTAAGAACTCAAATACCAACAAGTCTACAGTATGATATTGTTTTGCATGTATTTTTTCATGCTGAATAATACTTTTTTTATGCGATTTTTCGATTAAATCACCTATAAATAACGTATTGAAAAAAGAAAAAGCATCTGTACTGTTTTTAAGGATTATAAAGGTGAATTTATTTTCATAATATTTTTTATTTTGGTTGATTAATTTATATAACGTATAACTTTTATAGGCTAAAAATAATGTCGTTAAAAAAATACCAGCATACCAAATAGGAGCAGTGCTAAAAAAACTAATAATTATTGATGTGTTTTTTGACGCCATATTAGTTAGCGGTAAAATAATTGCGTTTGCAGGTTTTTCTCCAATAAAAAAATCAGGTAACTTTGTCATAAACTGTTGCGATATTGCTTTTCCAAAAATATTTATTTTAATAAACGGAAATACAATAGATGCTATTGCGGTACATAATAAATATGCGCGATTATAATTAAAAAAAGTTTCTTTACGTAAAACGATTTCATATAATGCCAAAAAGCAAAACTGAAATAGCAGTATTTGTAGTATAATTGAAAACATATTTTTTATTTTTTATTTGATGTCGATTCACGATTAATTTCTTTTAAAATAGCCTCTAAATCGGTTATTGAAATATCGTTATTTTGTGTAAAATATGAAACCATACTTTTAAAAGACCCTTGAAAATAACCTTCTACTAATTTTTTAGCGGACTGTTTGCTATACGTTTCCTTACTAATAAGAGGATAATAAATATATCCTTTCCCTTTTTTTTCATGCGCTACAAATGTTTTATCTTCTAATATTCTAATAATAGTAGAAACGGTGTTGTAGGCAGGTTTTGGTATTTTAAAAAGATGTACAATTTCTTTTACATTCGCTTTTTTTAATAACCAAAGGTGTTGCATTATTTCTTCTTCTGCACGAGTAAGTTGTTTCATAATTTTTTGTGTTAACAATCT
>CAZWNY010000058.1:2410-7616 GCA_964635575.1 uncultured Kordia sp.
TGTAACGTTTTTATAAAATTATCGTCTTATAATAGATTATATTGTTGTAAAACATCAAAAAAACAGTACTTTTAACTCAAAAAAAAAATGGATACTTTTTTAATACTATTAGGATTTATATTAATGATTGTCGGAATAATTGGTAGTTTTTTACCTATTTTACCAGGTCCAATTACCAGTTGGTTTGGCTTGTTAGCTTTGCATTTAACAGATAGAATACCGATGAATAAAACGCTACTTATTATTACATTAATAATAGCTATTGTTATATTTTCATTAGATTATATTATACCTGCAATAGGGACTAAAAAATTTGGAGGTTCTAAGTACGGAGTAATAGGAACAACGGTTGGTTTGTTATTAGGTTTGTTGTTTTTTCCTCCATTCGGGATTATTATTGGGCCTTTTTTAGGCGCATTAGTTGGTGAATTAATTTATAATAGAACTGATGGAAAACGAGCAGTAAAAGCTGCTTTTGGATCTTTATTAGGGTTTTTAACCTCTACTTTTATTAAGTTTATAGTGGCTTGTATTTATTTGGGTATTTTTATTTGGGTATTTATTGCTAACTAAATGTTTTGTTATTGTGTTTGATAAAAAAATAATAGCAACATTTATTTTTCCTAAAAACATTTGTCCGTTTCTTAATTGAGTGTAATCTATTGTTAGGAAATAAATCTTTTTCAAAATTTTAATTATAACGATAAACTTTTACATCTATTATAAATGAGACAGAGCTAAGCTTATCTAATTTGTACTCCTAAAAAGGATTTGGTTAAACATATAAAAACCCTTCTTAAACTATAAGAAGGGTTTTTATATGTTTTTTAACTATTATTAAAAGTAGTTTTAATGATGGAGTTCTTTTTCTCCTTCTTTCATGGGTACGTTTTGCGGAACAAAATCTTCATCGTGTCCTGGTTTACTATAATCATATGGCCAACGGTGTACTTCTGGGATATCTCCTGGCCAGTTACCATGAAGGTGTTCTACCGGGGTAGTCCATTCTAACGTATTAGAACGCCAAGGGTTCTGCGGTGCTTTTTGTCCGTAAAAAATACTATTAATAAAGTTATATACAAATATAACTTGTGCAAAACCAGCAATCAATGCGAAAATAGTAATAATTACATTAATATCTGCCAAGTCATCAAAAATAGGAAAACTTGTATTGTTATAATAACGACGAGGTAAACCTGCTAAACCTGTAAAGTGCATTGGATAAAATACTCCATAAGCACCTACCATTGTTATCCAAAAGTTTAAGTATCCTAATTTCTTATTCATCATTTTACCAAACATTTTTGGGAACCAATGATAAACCCCTGCTAGTAAACCATAAACTGCGGTTACGCCCATTACTAAGTGAAAATGCGCAACAACAAACATGGTGTCATGTACATTAATATCCAAGGCAGAATCTCCTAAAATAATACCTGTTAAGCCTCCAGAAACAAACGTAGAAACTAATCCGATTGAAAATAACATAGCGGTATTAAATTGCAGGTTACCTTTCCAAAGTGTGGTAATGTAGTTAAATGCTTTTACTGCAGATGGTATTGCAATTAGTAAGGTTGTAAAGGTAAATACGGATCCTAAAAAAGGATTCATTCCTGATACAAACATGTGATGACCCCAAACAATACAAGATAAAAATGCTATTGCAATTATAGAAACAATCATCGCTCTATATCCAAAAATTGGTTTACGAGAGTTAGTAGATATAATTTCTGAAGTAATACCTAATGCTGGTAATAATACAATATACACTTCAGGATGTCCTAAAAACCAAAATAAGTGTTCATATAATACTGGCGAACCTCCTTGGTAATGTAAAACTTCTCCTCCTATAAATATATCGGATAAATAAAAAGATGTACCAAAGCTTCTATCCATAACTAATAACAAGGATGCTGCTAATAATACTGGAAATGAAACGACACCAATAATTGCTGTTACCATAAATGTCCAAACGGTTAATGGTAAACGTGTCATTGTCATTCCTTTTGTTCGTAAATTAATTACGGTAACAATATAGTTTAATGAACCTAATAATGATGATGCAATAAAGATAGACATTGAAACTAACCATAATGTCATTCCCATTCCAGAACCAGGCATTGCTTGTGGTAATGCAGATAGTGGAGGATAAACTGTCCATCCTGCTGCTGCTGGTCCTGCTTCAACAAATAATGAAATTATCATGATTAGACTTGACAAAAAGAATAACCAAAAAGAAATCATATTCATAAAACCAGAAGCCATATCACGTGCTCCAATTTGTAATGGAATTAATAAGTTACTAAACGTACCGCTCAAACCTGCTGTTAAAACAAAGAATACCATAATGGTTCCGTGTATAGTTACTAATGCTAAATATGCGTCGGCATCTAAAACTCCACCTGGAGCCATTTTGCTTCCTAAAAGAATTTCCATTATTTTAAAAGGTTCTTCTGGCCACGCCAATTGTAACCTAAATAACATTGACATTACTATACCAATGAAACCCATTACTAAACCTGTAATTAGGTATTGCTTTGAAATCATTTTATGATCTATACTAAATATGTATTTAGTAATAAATGTTTCTTTGTGGTGTCCGTGTTCGTCTTGTGACATAACTATATGTGCTTTTTAATATCGTTTATTAAATGGTTTAATTAGTTGCTATTTTAATAACATCTTTTGCTTGTTTTTGTGTTTTAATCCAAGTTTCGTATGCTTCTGGAGTTTCAACAATAACTTTCATTTGCATGTTGTAATGAGAGTTACCGCATATTTTATTACATAATAATAGGTAGTCAAACTCATATGGATCTACATTTTCATCTTCTCCTGCTGCTTTACGTGCAGCTCTTAACTCGTTAATGTTTTTTACTTTTGCGACAATACCTTCGTCTTTCCGCATGTTTTCAGTAGTGACTGTTGGTATAAATGAAAATTCGGTAACCATACCTGGTACGCAATTCATTTGCGCTCTAAAATGCGGCATATAAACGGAATGTAATACGTCTTGTGAGCGTATTTTAAAATGCACTCTTCTTCCTACTGGCAAATGTAATTCTTTAGTTATTACATCGTCTTTGTAGTTAGGGTCTGAGGTGTCTAATCCTAATACATTTATGTTATCAAAATCAATTAAACGTACGTTAGCATCTCCTAAAGTATTATCGGAACCTGCATAACGTGCTGTCCAACTAAAACGTTCAGAATATAATTCAACTACTAATGGTTGGTCTTCTTCGTCAAAATCATAATTTGTAATGTCTTGCCAAGTAAATAAACCATTCATTATTAATATGGTTAGTACTACTACAGGAACAGCTGTCCATACCATTTCTAACGTCATATTATCGGAATAATAATGTGCTTTTTTACCTTTTTTACCTTGGTATTTATAGGCAAAATAGAATAATAAAATGTGTGTTAAAAAGAATACTGAAAAAATGATTATCCATGAGATAAACATTAAATTATCTACAGCTATTCCATGTTCTGAAGCTGGTGTTCCTAGTAATACATCTCCCCATGCATAAAAACCGTAAAATACAAATAGGAATAAGAAGATTACAAACCCAAGCATCAATCCTCCTTGTACTTTGTTATCTTCATCATTTGCTGCAAAACTTTCTTTTTCTTCTTTTGAAGCGTTGTAAATTTTTAATACTTTTGATAATTGCCATATTGAAATTGCAATTAAAAGTATGATTACTATGTTTAGAAAAACTGTCATGTCTTTTTATTTCTAGATTATTAATTTATTAATAGTGAAAGTTTTCGCTTTCATGTATAAAAGGGTTACGCTTAGGGATTAATGGTGCTTTTGTTAATGCGGTAAATACAACATATATAAATAATCCTAAGAAAAACAATACTGAAGATATTTCAGGTATTCCAAAAAACCATTGATCGCCTACTGTTGCAGGCATTACCATATTAAAAACATCTACATAATGCCCTACTAATATTAATATTCCTGCAATTATTACAAACCAATTTATTCGTTTAAAATCGCTATTCATTAATATTAATATTGGAAATACAAAGTTTAAGGCTATCATCCCAAAAAACGGTAAGTTATAGTCTTGTATTCGTGTAATAAAGTAAGTTACTTCTTCGGGTATATTTGCGTACCAAATTAGCATGAATTGTGAAAACCATAAGTAGGTCCAAAAAATACTCATCCCGAACATAAATTTTGCCAAATCATGTATATGACTATTATTTACTTTTTCTAAATATCCTTTAGATTTTAAGTAGATAGTTACTAATGCAATTACGGTAATACCACTTACAAACATACTTGCAAATACATACCATCCAAATAATGTGCTAAACCAATGCGGATCAAAAGACATGATCCAATCCCAAGACATAATTGACTCTGAATATAAAAATACAACTAAAAATAATGCTGATAATTTAAAGTTTTTCTTAAAGTTACTGTTGTCTGAAGCGGTGTCTTGTTTTCTTGATAAACGAGTCGATAAAAATTGATAACCAGACCAAAGTACTGAAAAAATAATAGCTCTTGTCATAAACCAACCTGCATTTAACCATCCTTTTTTACCGTCAAGTAATGCGTCATAAGTAGGGCTTGTTGGGTCTAAATCTGCATGCATCCAAGCAAACAAATGGTTTGCATGACCTACGGTTGATAACCCTATTAGTATTAACATAAATAGTAATCCAATTGGTAAATATGCGGTTATCCCTTCCATTACTCTAAATAATAATGGAGACCAACCTGCTTGTGCTGCTCTATTTACGGCATAAAAAGCGAGTGTTCCTAATGAAATCATCATAAAAAAGAAACATGCTACATATAGTGCTGCCCATGGTTTGTTTTGTAATTGATTGAGTACATGTTTTAAATGATCTGCATGTTCATCCGTGTGTGCTTCATCATGATTGCTATGCGTTTCTTTATCGCTTGCTTGATGTGTGTCTGTTGCATGTGCATCATGACTATCGTGTGATAATATTTTTTCTACGTCTTCAATTGTTTTTGGGGCAGACATAAAGCTAACACCAATACCAATAGCTCCAAGAACCATTAATACAACAGCTGTAAGTTTTAATTTTTTTGAAAATTTATACATATCTTCTTCTTAACTATTTCTTATTTTTTTAAATCGGCTCTTAATTTATTAACATACATAGCTACTTGCCAACGCTCATTTGTATTTAATTGAGCAGCATGTGA
>CAZWNY010000058.1:7716-11785 GCA_964635575.1 uncultured Kordia sp.
TGAATTTTCTATTTCAAAAGGCATCCATCCTCTTTTTATTGTTCCTGCTACTGGAATTGCTGAGGCATTAAATATTTCAGATTCACTATAGGTTTCATATCCTACGGATTCATACATATTTGGAAAAAATTGATAATTACGTTCTCCTTTGTTATGACAGGATGTTACGGTTATAAAAACAGCAACTATTACTATTATTTTAACTAAACTTTTCATACTTATTTTTTCTCAGTTAAATTAATTTCTACTGCTCCCGTTTTTGTTAACAATGCCTTTAGTGCTTCAATATCGTCTCCTGCTGGAATTTCCATTAAAAACATATCATCGGTTGTTCTTACGTCTGGGTTTTCTGCTTCTTTAAACGGCCATAGTTTACTTCTCATGTAAAAAGTAATTACCATTAAATGAGCTGCAAAAAATACCGTTAACTCAAAAGTAATTGGTATAAATGACGGTGAGTTTTCAATGTATGTAAAACTTGGTTTACCACCGATGTTTTGCGCCCAATCATCAATCATCATATATTTCATCATAACTGTTGCTATAACTAAACCTACTACGCCATACATAAATGATGTGATTGCTAAGCGTGTTGGCGCTAACCCCATTGCTTTGTCTAATCCGTGAACTGGAAAAGGTGTAAATACCTCTTCAATATGATAATTTGCATCTTTTACTGCTTTTACAGCATCTAATAATACATCATCATCATCGTATAATGCGTGAACTACTTGATTATTCATAATCTTCTACTGTTTTTTTGTATTTGTCTCCAGATGATTTTAAGATAGATTTTACTTCTGCCTGTGCAATTACAGGGAATGTTCTTGCGTATAATAAGAACAATACAAAGAAGAAACCGATGGTGCCGATAAAGATACCTATATCTACAAATGTTGGTGAGAACATTGACCATGAAGATGGTAAATAATCTCTATGTAATGAGGTTACGATAATTACGAAACGCTCAAACCACATTCCTATATTTACTACTATAGATATAATGAAAGAGAATAAAATACTCCTTCGTAATTTTTTAATCCACATAAATTGAGGTGAGAATACGTTACAAATCATCATTGACCAATATGCCCATGCGTACGGACCTGTTGCTCTGTTTAAAAATGCGTATTGTTCGTACTCTACTCCAGAGTACCAAGCTACAAATAACTCTGTAATGTATGCTACTCCAACAATAGAACCTGTAATCATAATTACCAAGTTCATTAACTCAATATGTTGTATTGTAATATAATCTTCAAAATTACATACTTTACGCATTATAATTAATAAGGTGTTTACCATTGCAAAACCAGAAAATACTGCTCCTGCAACAAAGTATGGAGGAAATATTGTGGTATGCCAACCTGGTATTATTGCGGTAGCAAAATCAAAAGATACAATAGTGTGTACTGATAATACTAGTGGTGTAGCTAAACCAGCTAATACCAATGATACTTCTTCAAAGCGTTGCCAATCTTTTGCTCTACCAGACCAACCAAAACTTAATAAACTGTATATTTTTTTCTGAAATGGTTTTACTGCTCTATCGCGTAACATTGCAAAATCTGGTAATAAACCTGTCCACCAAAATACTAGTGATACTGATAAATAAGTAGAAATTGCGAATACATCCCAAAGTAATGGTGAATTAAAGTTTACCCATAATGATCCGAATTGATTTGGGATAGGTAATACCCAATATCCTAACCAAGGACGGCCCATGTGAATAATTGGAAAGAGTCCTGCTTGTACTACGGCAAAAATTGTCATTGCTTCTGCAGAACGGTTAATACCCATTCTCCATTTTTGACGAAATAATAATAGTACTGCTGATATCAATGTACCTGCATGACCAATACCAACCCACCAAACAAAGTTAGTAATATCCCAAGACCAACCAATTGTTTTGTTTAATCCCCAGGTACCAATACCTGTAGAGATTGTGTAAATCATACAACCAACTCCCCAAAGAAATGCTGTTAATGCAATACCGAATACTATCCACCATTGCTTATTTGCTCTTCCTTCTACTGGACGTGCAATATCTACGGTTACATCGTGATATGACTTGTTTCCAGTAACTAGAGGTTTTCTTATTGGTGCTTCGTAATGAGAACCCATAAATTTATATTTAATTAATTTAATATTTAGTTTTTATACTTCTGTTGTGTTTCTTACTTTTGTTTGATACACTACGTTTGGTTTTGTACCTACATGTTCTAGTAAGTGATAAGCACGTTTGTCGTTTTTACTTGCATATATTTTACTATCATGATCATTAATGTCTCCAAAAATCATCGATCCAGAATCACATGCGTTAGAACAAGCTGTTTGAAATTCACCATCTTTTATGGATCTACCATCACGTTTTGCATCTAAAATTGTTTTTTGTGTCATTTGAATACACATTGAACATTTTTCCATTACTCCACGAGAACGAACAACTACATCTGGGTTTAATACCATACGACCTAAGTCATCATTCATATTATAATCAAATTCGTCATTTTCACTATACAAGAACCAGTTGAAACGACGCACTTTATATGCGCAGTTATTTGCACAATAACGTGTACCTACACAACGGTTATATGCCATGTGGTTTTGTCCTTGACGACCATGGGATGTTGCTGCTACCGGACAAACTGTTTCACATGATGCGTGATTACAGTGCTGACACATTACTGGTTGAAAAATTACTTGTGGATTTTCTGCTGGATTTTCTAATTCTCCAAACTGTGATAAAGATTCTGACAATCCTTTAATGTTGTTCTTTTTATCAACATCTTCAATAAATGAATCTTCAGAGGAATAATATCTATCAATACGCAACCAATGCATATCTCTTGATCTACGGACTTCTGACTTACCTACTACTGGCACATTATTTTCTGCGTGACATGCAATTACACACGCTCCACAACCTGTACAGGAGTTTAAATCAATTGACAAGTTAAAGTGATGTCCTATTGATCTATCAAATTCTGTCCATAAATTTACCTCAGGAGAATCTACATCAAACATTTTATGATCTTTAGAAACTTGAGGCATTTTATTCCAATACTTTACATCTTTAGTGTTAAACACTTCTAAGGTTGTATCTTTTACAATATCACCTCTACCCATTAAGGTGTTGTGTAATTGTAAACATGCAAATTCATGTTTTCCTTCTGTTTTTTCAATTTTTACGTTTTGTACGTTGTTGAAATTTGCATATAAAGGATACGCATTTACTCCTGTTTGCATTTCTGCCTTCATTCCTTCTTTTCTACCATAACCAAAAGACATTCCTACGGATCCTTTTGCTTGTCCTGGTTGGATCATTACTGGAACTTTAACGGTTATGCCGTTTGCAGTAACATTTGCATAAGTACCATTTAATCCTCCATTAGCGTCATTACGAGCTTCGTTAAAGAAAGTACTTTGCTTCAGCGACAAACCTAATTCATCAGCATCTAATTGAGACATAGTTAAGTAGTTGTCCCAAGTTGCTCTAGTTAATGGGTCAGGAAACTCTTGTAGCCAAGGATTGTTTGCCATTTGACCATCGCCCATTCCTATTTTAGGATATAGCGTTAACTCTAATCCACTAGATGTTGTATTTGCTAATTTAGAAACTGCTGCACTTAAATTAGTAGTGTCAACTTCAATCGCACTGCTTTCATCTTTAATTGCAACTACTGGAGTATTTAAAATACCGTCATGCAATGCTTTATTCCAAGAAGAGCTTCCTAAGAAACCTGTTGACCAAGTTTGTTTAATGTAGTTTTGATATGAATCACTACTTCCTATCCATTTTAATAATGAATCTTGAAATTGACGTGTATCAAATAATGGGTTTATTGTTGGTTGCATTAAACTGTAACTTCCTTTTTTAAACGCTACATCTCCCCAAGATTCTAAATAATGTGGAGTTGCGCCTAAATAATTTACAGATCCAGAAGTTTCGTCCTCTCTTTCTGTAAAAGATACTGTTAAGGGAACTTTCTTTAAAGCATTAGCAAATTCTTTGCCATTTGCTAATGTATATACTGGATTAATACCAGACATGATTATCGCACCTATT
>CAZWNY010000059.1:0-11442 GCA_964635575.1 uncultured Kordia sp.
GTTTTTGCGGTCTTGTTATAAATTAACCACCATAACCCATTCTTAAAATACTATCTGCCTTCGTTTAGGTATGTAAAACATCTATTGCTCCATTTTTTCTCCTGTACCAATAAATTTAATTGGTTTATTAACTACAGACTTAATGGTTATCGCTGCTCCTCCACGTGTATCGCCATCTAGTTTTGTCAGGATTACTCCGTCAAAATTTAAGATGTCATTAAATGCTTTTGCGGTGTTTACCGCATCTTGTCCCGTCATTGCATCTACCACAAATAGGGTTTCTTGTGGTTGTATTGCTTTATGAATGTTTGCAATTTCGGTCATCATTGCTTCATCTACCGCTAAACGACCTGCGGTATCTATAATAACTACGTTATGTCCGTTTGCTTTTGCATAAGCAACACCTGATTTTGCAATGGCAACAGGGTTGTTGTTGTCTTTGTCTGAATATACATCTACTTGTATTTGCTCTCCTACAATATGTAATTGGTCTATTGCTGCAGGACGATATACATCACAAGCAACTAATAATGGTTTTTTTGATTTTTTATTGCGTAAATAGTTTGCAAGTTTTCCTGAAAATGTAGTTTTTCCTGAACCTTGTAAACCAGACATTAAAATTATGGTTGGTGTTCCTGACAAATTAATGCCTTCGGCATCGCCTCCCATTAATTCTGTTAGTTCATCTTTTACTAATTTCACCATTAATTGCCCTGGGTTTAATGTAGTTAATACATTTTGTCCTAGCGCTTTTGTTTGTACTCTTTTGGTGAATTCTTTTGCTATTTTAAAGTTAACATCGGCATCTAATAATGCTCTACGTACTTCTTTTAAGGTTTCTGCAACATTAATTTCCGTAATACTACCGTGACCTTTTAATACGTGTAACGCTTTATCTAGTTTTTCGCTTAAATTATTAAACATAATTTTTTTCTGATTTTAAGAAATGCTAAATTACGGAATTTGTACGAAGTTGCAAAGTGTGAGGTTGAAAATTAATGGATTATTACATGTTTTAAAAAAAATGATTATTTAAACTCGTAAATGAGTGTTTATTCATGGTTTATTTTATCTTTTTACTATTTTATTTTATATATTAATATTGAGTTACTTTCTCCTTGTACTGCAAACTCTAAATACTTATCTTTATTCATATTAATCATACTTATTTTCGATTGTCCGTACACTGGAAATTTTGGCAACAATTTCCCTTTGGCATTGTATAAATATACTTTTTGCATATCTAAATCGGCAACACCTATATATCCTTTTCTGTTTATATAATTAAGGGTTGGTTTTGTATAATTACCATAATCTAAATTTACAGTTTTACTATTAATTTGCAATTTGTCTCCCTCTAACTTTACCTTTATTTTGCTATTAATTGCAAAACTAGAGTTTTCTCCTTGTAATATATCTATTTTTTTAGTTTTTCCTGTTGTTATATTTAGTTGATGAATTTTATTATTAGCATCTTTAAATACTAAATTGTTTTTTACTACGTTTAGCGTTACTTCTTTAAAATTAAATTTATTTTTTACTTTAGTACGTATTTTTCCTTGACGGTCTAAAATTTGAATTTTACCGTTTTCTTCTGCAAAAACAATATAATCTTTAGTGCCTAAGCGTACGTGTTTTGGGGCTGTTAATAGTTTGCTTTTTGATTTTTTAAAATCAAACCCTTTTACTAATTTCATTTGATTATTGTACATAAATATATTTTTACCGTCTACAATTAAAAATCGATAATCTCTGGTTTTATCATAATCAAAAACTGATAACGGCAACAAATTACTTCTTTTAAATTTTTTATAAAATGGTTGCACTAATTTACCCTTTCTATCAATAACCATAAACTCTGTATTGGTTGTAAAAGCGAGTTGTAGTTTTCGGTTTTTATAAATATCTATTTGTTGTATTTTACCTTGTATTTTACCTTCCAATTGTTTTTTCCAAAGAATTTTTCCTTTATTTGAAATTAAATATAGTACGTTATTTACATCTTGAACCGCCAATTCTTTTTGTTTTGTTTTATGATTAGTTACCCATTGCATTTGCATTGCAAAATCAGCATCTAAAACTACACTTGTTAATTGCGAAACTCCTTGTGTGTTTTGTGTTTTTTTCGATTTTTCTAAAACTGAATTAAATTGCACATATCCATCGTTATATGTGATTTGATGTATTAATAACGGATAATCGGTGTTTTTTACGTTTCTAATTGCAACATCATTTAATAGTTTAGATAATTTTTGAGTTATCGCTTTTGTTTGTTTACCTACTTCAATAACTGATGTGTTTAACATATTACTTTTGGCTTTTTTAAAGTAATACTGATGTTGCAACGTGGTTTCATTTTGATAATGTGCTATGCAGTTTTGTAAATCGATTTTCGTATTTGCCAATAGCATAAATTCATCTAAAAAACATACAAATTGAGGCTGAACATTACCTATTTCTGTTGGTATTTTATAATATGAATTTTTATAAATAACGGAATTTCGATATGTAGAATTTTTTTGTAAATTATCTAAAACTACCGTTTTTGGTATTTTAAACGCACATAAATTTGCAGTAGCTATTTGAAAAGAAACTACCTCTGATGCGTTATCTATTATTTCTTTAAAGTTTTCAAATTCAGATTTATAGTTTTTAATTTCTTCAAAATTATAACTTACATATTGTGTTACGTTTTCGGGAATAACTGTTGCTGCTGTACTTTTAGTTGCATCAACTTCTTTTAAATAAGATGCAAAAGTATGTGAAAGATTATTATTTGTTGCGACTCCATTTATCGAGAGTCCGTTATCGTTTCCAAACTCAAAAGACAACCAATTTTTAATTCCTATAAATTGTATTGGAAATATCGATTTTATAAAATCCGGAAACTTTTCGGTATTTAAAAAAAACGTTACATTTCCTGAAGACGCTTTGTGTAACTTTAACAGACTAGAGTTGCTATATTTTATATTATCTTTTTGATTTCGAATTAAGTTTTCCATTAAAATTTCTGACGATGTTAACACCAATACACTATCTAAAGAAACTACAAACACTTCCTTGTTTGCTATTTTTTGATACGACACCATATTATATTCTCTTTTTTCTTCTTCAAAAATCAATCTTTTTTTTGTTTCTCTTTCTGACACAGCAAATAAATATGATAATGATTTTCCTACGGTTGCATAGCTAATTAAAATTTCATTTTCAGACTCAATTTCTTCTAAAAACTTAAAACTTGACTGTACTTTTTTATATGTTTTTGTATTTTTATATTGTTGTAAAAAATCGTTTTTTATTAAAGAATTTTGCAATTCATCAATACTATTTGCATAAATAATTGCGGTAGGATTGTTAGGAATAAAATCGAGTAAATGAGTTTTTTTTTGCACTTCTTTTTTACAAGAAAAAACAACAATTGACAACAATAAAATAAGTATTTTTTTTTTCATTTTTAAAAGCTATTTTTTTACAAAATTACAAATCTAAACTTAATTGCTCTGGTAATAGTCGAAACGTTTTTCGGTGATACTTACAAGCTCCATATTTTCTAATCGCTTCACGGTGTTGTTTTGTAGGGTATCCTTTGTTTTTTATCCAATTATACATCGGAAATTCTTTATGTATTTTCGCCATATAATCATCTCTATATGTTTTTGCTAATATTGATGCCGCTGCAATACTTAAATATTTACCATCGCCTTTTATGATGGTTTCATAGGGTATTTCAGCATACGGCTTAAACTTATTGCCATCAATAATAATAAATTCTGGTTGTGGTTGCAACTGTTTTATACTGCGTTGCATTGCTGTAATAGATGCGTTTAAAATATTAATTTTATCTATTTCATCTTCAAAAACATGACAAAAAGCAAAAGCTATCGCTTTTTGCTCTATTATTGGGCGTAAAAATTCACGTTTTTTTGCACTTAACACCTTAGAGTCATTTAATATTTCATTTTTAAACGTAGTTGGTAAAATTACTGCAGCAGCAGTTACTGGACCTGCTAAACAACCTCTTCCCGCTTCATCGGCACCACATTCTAATAATTTATTTTGAAAGTTAGCGAGTAACATATTAATTTTTTTATCAAATTTAATATTTCTTATTCATTTCAACTACATTTTTTTTGTAATTTCACAACTTAAACAGTAAGGTTAAAAAAATCATGAATAAAAACATTATTATTACGGGCACCAGTAGTGGTATTGGTTTTGAATTAGCACAATTATTTGCAAATAAAAACCATAACGTTTTATGCCTATCTCGAAATTGTAAAACTATTACTGCTTTAAACCTAAAAAATACAACTGCTATAAGTTTTGATTTATCACAACCAAAAGACTACCAAAAAGTAACCAATTTTGTAACTAAAAACTGGAACTGTCAAGTAAATATTGTTATTAATAACGCAGGGCTACTCATTAATAAACCTTTTGAAAACTTAACACTAACGGATTGGCAAAAAGTATATACTACTAATGTTTTTGGTGTTGCCGAACTTATAAAAACTACACTACCTTTTTTAAAACCAAAAAGTCATGTAGTTACTATTAGCTCCATGGGAGGCGTACAGGGTAGCATGAAATTTCCAGGTTTAGCAGCTTATAGCTCTAGCAAAGGCGCAGTAATTACATTGTCTGAAGTTTTAGCACAAGAATATGCCTCTCAGCAAATTGCTTTTAACGTACTCGCTTTAGGCGCTGTGCAAACCGAAATGCTTGCAGCAGCTTTTCCTGACTACAAAGCCTCATTAACAGCTAAAGAAATGGCAAGTTACATTTATAATTTTGCAATTACGGGTAATCAGTTTTACAATGGTAAGGTTTTAGAAGTTTCCAATAGTACACCGTAAATATGCAACAAATTTTACTAAAATACATACCTGAACGCACTGTAAATATTATTATTGAACTTATTAAAAACAATAACATTCATTTAAAAATAGTAAATAAACGAGTTACTAAACACGGAGATTATAGACGTTTTGAAAACGGACAACATCAAATTACCGTAAACGCAAATTTAAATAAATATCGTTTCTTAATTACTTTAGTACACGAAATCGCACACTTATTAGCTTTCGAAAAGTACGGACGCACCATAAAACCACATGGTATTGAATGGAAAATGACCTTTCAACAACTAATGCTTCCTTTTATAAACTCGGAGGTTTTTCCAAACAAATTACTCCCTTTAATCGCAAAACATTTTAAAAACCCTACCGCAAGTAGCGATACCGATGCGCATTTATCCATCGCTTTAAAACAGTTTGATGAAAACACAAATAAAACCTATATTTTTCAAATACCAACAGAAAGTATTTTTAGAATACATAACGGAAAAGTTTTTAAAAAAGGAAATAAACGAATAAAACGTTATGAATGCACCGAAATTGAAACAAGTAAAGTATATTTGTTTCAACCAAATGCAGAAGTTGAGTTGTTATAAATTTTTTCTCTCGAGCGCAATCGAGAGATTTATTATACTAAAAAAGGTTTCGACTGCGCTCGACCAACCAACCAAATGAAAAATAAAAATTATTACGCAATATTAATGGCAGGAGGCGTAGGGTCTCGTTTTTGGCCAATCAGCACAGCTACTTTCCCAAAACAGTTTCATGACATGTTAGGAACTGGAGACACCTTAATACAAAAAACATTTTTTCGATTATGCGCTATTATTCCTAAAGAAAATATTTTCATTTTAACCAATGAAAGATATAACGACTTGGTATTAGAGCAACTTCCAGAAATCACACAACGTCAAATAGTTTTAGAACCTGAAATGCGAAATACTGCGCCATGTATTTTATACGCATCATTAAAAATCAAAAAAGAAAATCAAAATGCAGTGATGATAGTTGCACCAAGCGACCATTGGATAGAAGATGAAAATGCATTTGTAAACAATGTCCAAACCGCTTTTAATTTTTGCGAAAAAAATGATGCTTTAATGACTTTAGGAATCCATCCTACTTTTCCAAACACAGGTTATGGTTATATTGAAGCTAATAAAAAAAACACTTCCGACATTAAAGAAGTGCTTCAATTTAGAGAAAAACCAAATTACGAAACCGCAAAACAATTTATTAATCAAGGTAATTTTTTATGGAATGCAGGTATTTTTATGTGGAGTGCAAAAAGTATAGTTAATGCATTTAAAAAACATCAACCCAACCTATTTAACCTATTTGAAAAAGGAATTAAAGTATATAATACCGATTTTGAAGATGATTTTATTCGTGACAACTACGAAAAAGCAGAAAATATATCAGTAGATTATGCCATAATGGAAAATGCCGAAAATGTATTTGTAGCACAAGCAACTTTTGATTGGAATGATTTAGGAACTTGGGGAAGTTTATATGATAAGTTAGACAAAGACGATAATGATAACGCCATTGTAAACGCAACTATTTTAGCAGAAAATTCCAAAGGAAACATGATACGCTCACAAAAAGGAAAATTAGTAGTAGTAGATGGTTTGCAAAATTATATTATAATAGACAAAAAAGACGTGCTTTTAATTTACCCTAAAAGCAAAGAACAAGACATTAAACAAATTGTAACAAAAGTAAAGGAAAATTTTAATTTCGATTTAACTTAAAATCAATTTAAAAATGATAGAAAATAACAACATAGAAAATCAAGAGGTTGCAGTAGAGAACATTAAAAAAGAAGCTAAAGGTCTTTTTGAAAAAATTTTTCATTTTATTTCTGAGTTATTAGATATTAGAAAAGAAACCGATAGAGAGCAAACCATTGAAGACATAAAAAACGGCATTGCTTTTAAAGGACACACCGCTTGGATATTAATTTTTGCCGTATTTATAGCTTCTATTGGCTTAAATGTAAGTTCAACCGCTGTTGTAATTGGCGCCATGTTAATTTCACCATTAATGGGACCTATTTTAGGTATCGGCATGTCGTTAGCAATTTACGATATGGATACACTAAAACGATCTGTAATTAGTTTAGCTATAATGGTTGGGTTAAGTGTTTTTACCGCTTGGTTATATTTTGAAGTATCACCACTTACTGAAGAAACACCAGAATTATTAGCCCGTACATCACCAACAATTTTAGATGTATTAATCGCAATCTTTGGTGGTTTAGCACTTATTGTTGCCAAATCTAAAAAAGGCACTATGGGTAGTGTTATTTTTGGAGTAGCAATCGCTACCGCTTTAATGCCTCCATTATGCACCGTTGGTTACGGGTTAGCAACCAGAGATGCTACTTTTTATGTTGGAGGAATGTACTTATTTACCATTAACACCATCTTTATTGCATTAGCCACATTTGTAGTTACTAAAATTTTAGCGTTCCCTTTAGTAAAATACGCTAACGTTGCTAAACGTAATAAAATAAAATGGTCCGTTACTGCTATTGCAATTTTAACTATTATTCCTGCGGCATTTACCTTTGTAAGTGTACTCGAAAAAAGTAATGAAAAAAAAGATATTAGAAATTTTGTTAAACAGGAAATAAAAAGCAACGAAGCGTTATTTTTAAATAATTTTGAAGCAGATCATGACAACAAAATACTTTCGCTTTCTTTTTTAGATGAAGTTTCTGACGCTACTATTTCCGATTTAGAAAACGAAAAAAAAACCAACTATCCGTACTTAAAAAACTTTACGCTAAAGATAAAAGGAAATAAAATTAAAAGTTTCGACTTAATTTCAAGTGCTTACCAAGATGCCCAAAAACGTTTAGACGAAAAAGACAATATTATAAAAGGACTACAAGGAAGTATCGATAATTTAAAACAACAACTAGTGATTAAAAATGGGACTGTACCTTTAGATTTCTTAAAAATATCTAAAGATGCTAAAATTAATTTTTATGATTTAAAAAGCATTGCTTTTACTGAAGAGTTACGTTCTAATTTTAAAACCATCGATACGCTACCTACCGTAATAGCAAAATGGAAAACCGAAACTACAGACAGTATACTGCACAAACGAAAAAATGAATTACAAAAATGGTTGCAAAATGAAATGAAATTAGATACTTTATATTTAAGGTAAAAAAGCATTTATTTTTCTAAATACATTTGTCGCACTTTTTTCATTAAGCTAGAGGAATACACAAAATCCGTTACGGATTTATTATCGGTTTTAAAGATTGTTTTATTACTTCCTTCCCAAGCTTTTAAACCGTGTTCTAAAAACACTATTTTTTGCCCTATTTCCATTACCGAATTCATATCATGTGAATTAATAACGGTTGTAATGTCGTATTCCGCAGTAATTTCTTGTATTAAATTATCAATTACAATAGCCGTTTTTGGATCTAATCCAGAATTAGGTTCATCACAAAATAAATACTTAGGATTCATTACTATTGCACGCGCAATGGCAACACGTTTTTGCATTCCTCCTGAAATTTCAGAAGGCATTTTATGATTTGCATTTGTTAAATTTACTCGTTTAATTACCTTATTAGCTCTATCTAACATTTCTTCTTTTGATTGCTTTGAAAACATTTGCATTGGGAACAAAACGTTTTCCTCTACGGTCATAGAGTCAAACAACGCGCTTCCCTGAAAAACCATTCCTATTTCTGAACGTAATTCTCTTTTTTCAGTTTGAGATAAATGGCTATAAATTTTATCGTGAAAAGAAATTGTTCCTTCTTCTGGAGTATGCAAACCTAGTAATGATTTTATAAAAACGGTTTTTCCGCTACCACTTTGTCCAATAATTAAGTTCGTTTTACCCGTTTCAAATACTGTCGAAATTCCTTTCAGAACTTCAACGCCGTTAAAACTTTTATGTATATTTTTTACTGTTATCATATTAATTTAAGTAAGCATTAATTGTGTAATTACATAATTAACCAAAATAATTACAACACTTGTCCATACAAAAGATGAAGTTGCAGCTTTACCAACTTCCAAAGCTCCACCTTTCATATAATATCCATGAAAAGAAGGTATAGTTGCTAATATAAAAGCAAAAAAGAAGGTTTTAATATAGGCGTAAATAATGTGATAAATCTCAAAATCTAACTGTAAACCATATATAAAGTCTTCACTAGTAGAAAATCCTCCATATACGCTCGCTACCCATCCGCCAAAAATACCTAAAAATATAGCAATTGTAATAATAAACGGATAAAATAACATAGCAACTATTTTAGGGAAAACTAAATAATTTAACGAATTTATACCCATTACCTCTAAAGCATCTATTTGCTCTGTAACTCGCATAGTTCCAATACTTGAAGTGATAAACGAACCTACTTTTCCTGCCATAATAATAGACATAAAGGTAGGAGCAAATTCCAATAAAATACTTTGCTTTGCTGCATAACCTACTAAATATTTAGGCAACAATGGGTTGTCTATATTTAAGGCAGTTTGTATAGCAATTACACCTCCTACAAAAAAAGATATAAACGACACAATACCTAAAGACCCTACTATTAAATCTTCTATATCTTTTAAAATAAGTCTTTTTAAGACATTCCATTTAGTAAATTTGCTAAAAATATCTTTTAACATAATAAAATAGAGTCCAAAATCTGAAAGTTGTTTCATAGTTTGCTAAATTACTAAAATCAATGCTGAATTCAAGCTTAAAATCAAGTAATAAATGTAACTTTTTGATTCCTTAATAGTAATACTCAAGTTTAGTGGTTAATTATTAAATGCTTTATAGCTCTCTATCTTTTTTATAATTAACTTCAAAAAACTTCAATTTAACTCTTAAAAACCGTGTTTTCTAATTCTTTAATACGTTTGACCTGATAATTTATTATTAGAAAACATTTGATTTAATAAAAAAGTAGTATATTTGCATTTTTAAATACAAATCGTCAGAGCGGCGGTTCGTGTTACAAATGGGCTATTATTTTATCAATGGGTGCTCAAGTAACACTAAAAACATTATAAAATAACATTAAAAATGGCAACATTTGAAGATTTAGGCTTGAGCGAAAACTGCTTAAAAGCCATCAAAGACTTGGGGTTTGAAACTCCATCAGAAGTACAAGAAAAAACAATTCCTTTATTATTAGAGAAAGATACCGACATCGTATCTTTAGCGCAAACAGGCACTGGTAAAACAGCAGCTTTTGGCTTCCCTTTAATTGAAAAAATTGATCCAGAAAGCAGAACCACACAAGGTTTGATTTTATCACCTACACGTGAGTTGTGTATGCAAATTACCAACGAACTTAAAAAATATTCTAAATACATAAAAGGCTTAAATGTAGTAGCTGTTTATGGTGGCGCAAGCATACAAGATCAAGCACGTGCAATTAAAAGAGGTGCGCAAATTATTGTTGCAACTCCAGGGCGTATGGGCGATATGATTCGTAGAAACATGGTCGATATCCGAAAAATTGACATCTGTATATTAGATGAGGCCGATGAAATGTTAAACATGGGTTTTTACGAAGATATTACCGAAATTTTATCTGACACACCAGAGGACAAAAATACGTGGCTATTTTCAGCAACAATGCCTAAAGAAGTATCGCGTATTGCTAAAAAATTCATGCATGACCCTATTGAAATTACAGTAGGTTCTAAAAACACAGGAAACAAAAATGTATCACATGAATACTATATGGTTTCTGGAAGAGATCGTTACCCAGCTTTAAAACGTTTAGCAGACGCAAACCCTGGTATATTTTCTGTGATATTTTGTAGAACAAAAAGAAACACACAAAGTGTTGCCGAAAAATTAATTGAAGACGGATATAATGCAGCAGCAATTCATGGTGATTTAAGTCAAAATCAACGCGATTTGGTAATGAAATCTTTCCGAAACAAACAAATACAAATGCTAGTAGCTACCGATGTTGCTGCACGTGGAATTGATGTCGATAATATTTCTCATGTAATTAATTATGAGTTACCAGACGAAATAGAAACCTATACACACCGTAGCGGACGTACTGGTAGAGCTGGAAAAAGCGGAACCTCTATAGTAATTGTTACTAAAAGTGAGCAACGCAAAATAAAAGCAATTGAAAAAATTATTAAACGTACGTTTGAGAAAAAAGAAATTCCGAGCGGAGAACACATTTGCGAAATACAATTGTTTCATTTAGCAAATAAAATAAAAGATACCGAAATTAACCCTGACATTGATGTACACTTAACTAAACTAAGTGAAATGATGGAAGATTTAACAAAAGAAGATTTAATTAAAAAATTCTTCTCGGTTGAGTTTACACGATTTTCTAATTACTATAAAAAATCGAAAGACTTAAATAGCCAAAGCAATGGAAGAGAAAAACCAACAGATGGAACCGTACGTTACTTTATAAACGTAGGAGAACGTGATGGTTATGATTGGATGCGTTTAAAAGATTTCTTAAAAGAAAACTTAGAATTAGACAGAGATGACGTTTTTAAAGTAGATTGTAAAGACAATTTCTCCTTTTTTAATACAGATGAAGCGCATAAGGAGAAAATCATGG
>CAZWNY010000060.1:0-6341 GCA_964635575.1 uncultured Kordia sp.
TTCTATAACTGCTTTTGTACGTTCAGAAACTCCTACTTTATTGATATGTGTTTCTATTTTTGGTAAACATCCTATTTTTTTTAGTTCGGCAGCAATTTCATCTCGTACTACAAATCTGTCTTTTCCTTCGTAATGCATTCCGAAGCTATTTAGTGTTGCATCTTCATTAAAAATATCGATTACTTCTAAATTATGTTTGTCGCCTAATGTTTTATCATTCATGTCGTGCGCAGGAGTTACTTTTAAACATCCTGTGCCAAATTCTATATCTACATATTCATCTTCTATTATAGGAATTACACGATTACAAATAGGTACAATTGCTTTTTTACCTTTTAAATGTGTAAAGCGTGCATCGTTAGGGTTTATGCATATTGCAGCATCTCCTAAAATAGTTTCAGGTCGTGTTGTAGCTACGGTTAAGGTTTCGTTAGAGCCTTCAATTTTATAGGTTATGTGGTATAGTTTACCGCTTTGTTCTACGTGTTCCACTTCTTCATCTGAAAGTGTAGTTTTTGCTTCAGGATCCCAATTTACCATTCGGTAACCTCTATAAATTAGTCCTTTATTGTATAGGTTTACAAAGGTTTTAATTACGGTTTCTGACATGTCGTCATCTAAGGTAAACTTTGTTCTATCCCAATCGCAAGAACATCCTAATTTTTTTAATTGTTCTAAAATTACACCACCATATTGGTTAGTCCAATCCCAAGCGTGTTTTAAAAACTCATCTCGAGATAAATCATTTTTATCAATTCCTTGTTCTTTTAAACGAGCTACAACTTTAGCTTCGGTAGCAATAGATGCGTGATCGGTGCCTGGAACCCAACATGCATTTTTACCCTGTAAACGTGCTCTCCGAATTAAAACATCCTGTATGGTGTTGTTAAGCATGTGTCCCATGTGTAAAATTCCTGTTACGTTTGGTGGCGGAATTACAATGGTATAGGGTTCTCTTTCGTCTGGAGTTGAATGAAAGTAATTATTTTTCATCCAATAACTATACCATTTATCTTCTATTTGTTTTGCATTATATGTTGTTGATATGTTCATTTTTGATTTGATATTTTTGTACTAATCTGCAAAAATAAGCAAACCTAAATGATATAAAAACTGTTTGTGCTTTTTGTGCTTTTTTTTTTAATGTTTATTTGACTATTGATACAAACAAAGTATATAAAATAAATCAAGGAAAATGCATTTTCTTGGTTAAGTTTGTAGTATTGATTTTTTAGCAAAGGATAGTTTTTGCTATAACTTTTTCACCATACCCTGCTAAATAAATTGTTTTCCCTTACCTTTGAATATTTGATTAATCTAACGATTTCATAGTTGATTAGATGTTTTTAACCGTTTTATTATGAAAAATCTATTACTATTAATGTGCTTAATTGCAGTTAACTTTAATGTTTCTGCTCAAAAAGGTGCGCAAATTGAATTTAAAGAGACCACTATTAATTACGGTAAAATCGAATATAATAGTGATGGGATTCGAATTTTTGAGTTTGCCAATATCGGCGATTCTCCGTTGGTCATTACTAGCGCAAAGTCTACTTGTGGATGTACTGTTCTTGAAAAGCCAAAAACAGGAATTGCTCCTGGTGAAAAATGAAAAATTAGTGTTAAATATGATACCAAACGTACTGGATTTATTAGAAGAACAATTATCGTTACTTCTAATGCTACAAATATTAAAGGTGGTATTAGTTATTTGAAAATTAAAGGAATTGTTAGAAAACAAAAAAAATAGTTTAGCTATATCTTATGGGGATTTAACTATGAAATGTTACATATGTTTTTTTTAAAATTAGTCCCCAAACACTTCAGAAACTGCTGCAGACATGCGCTTGTAAGTTCCGTTTTCTAGGTTTTTTCTAACGCCTTCAAATGCAGAAACTGTACAGTTAATGTCTTCTGTAGTGTGTGTTGCTGTTGGTATTAAGCGTAATAAAATTAGTCCTTTTGGTATTACAGGATATACTACTATTGAGCAAAATACTCCATAGTTTTCGCGTAAATCTTTTACTAATGCCATTGCTTCTGGTACACTACCGTTTAAATATACAGGTGTAATGCAGGTTTGGGTGTTTCCTAAGTCGAACCCTTTATCTCGTAATCCTTTTTGTAATGCGTTGGTGTTTTTCCAAAGTTTTTCTTTTAATTCTGGCATTGTACGCAACATGTCTAAGCGTTTTAGCGCGCCTACTACTAATTGCATTTGCAATGATTTTGCAAACATTTGCGAACGCATATTGTACTTCATAAAATCAATAATTTCTTGGTCTGCAGCAAAAAATGCTCCTGTACTTGCCATTGATTTTGCAAAGGTTGCAAAGTAAACATCTATGCCATCTTGCACTCCTTGTTCTTCTCCTGTTCCTGCTCCAGTTTTTCCTAAAGTACCAAATCCGTGTGCATCATCTACTAATAAACGGAAATTATATTTTTCTTTAAGCGCTACTATTTCTTTTATTTTTCCTTGTTCGCCACGCATGCCAAAAACACCTTCGGAAATTAATAAAATTCCTCCTCCTGTTTTTTCGGCAAGTTTAACTGCTCTTCCTAAGTTTTTTTCGATACTTACTAAATCGTTATGCCTGTAAGTAAAACGTTTGCCCATGTGCAAACGAACGCCATCAATAATACATGCGTGGGCATCTACATCATATACAATAATATCGTCTTTGGTTACTAAAGAGTCTATTGCTGATACCATTCCTTGGTATCCAAAATTCACTAAATAAGCAGCTTGTTTGTTTACAAATTTTGCTAATTCGTTTTCTAATTGTTCGTGTAATTCGGTATGACCAGACATCATACGTGCTCCCATTGGGTATGCTGATCCGTATTTTATACCGGCATTGGCATCGGCATTACGTATTTCAGGATGGTTTGCAAGACCTAAATAGTCATTGATACTCCAAGTAATGACTTCTTTTCCTTGAAATTTCATGCGATTAGAAATTTCTCCTTCTAGTTTTGGGAATACAAAATATCCTTCTGCAACTTCTGCCCATTTACCTAAAGGTCCTTTATCTTTATATATTTTTTCGAATAGATCTCTCATTCAATAATTTTTAGCTTTTAAAGATGCAAAAATAACGATTTTATATTGGTTATCATAATTATTTGATAACCAAAAAAAGTATAAAAAAGGTAATTGTTTATTTTAGCAAATAAGTAGTTACATTTTTTTCTATGCGTTGCATTATGTTTGTGGTGTCGGATTTTACAAATATTTCACCCGTAATTTGTTCGTATAACTCAATATAACGGTTAGATATTTCATTAACTTTATCGGTATTCATTTCAGGTATTTTTTGTCCTTTTTCTCCTTGAAATCCTTTTGTTATTAACCATTGACGGACAAATTCTTTTGATAATTGTTTTTGAACTTCTCCATTGTTTTGTCGTTTTTGGTAGCCGTTTGTATAAAAGTATCTTGAAGAGTCTGGTGTGTGTATTTCATCAATCAATACAATTTTACCGTTTTTTGTTTTTCCAAATTCATATTTAGTATCTACTAATATTAATCCTCTTTTAGCAGCTATTTCTGTTCCTCTTTTAAATAAAGCATGAGTGTAGTTTTCTAGTGTTTTATAATCTTCTTTACTAACTATTTTTTTTAATAAAATATCTTTTTTAGATATGTCTTCATCATGTTCGCCAGCGTCTGCTTTTGTAGATGGTGTTATAATTGGTGTTGGAAATTTGTCGTTTTCTTTCATTTTTTCAGGTAAATTTACCCCGCAAAGCATTCGTTTTCCTAATTTATATTCTCGTGCTGCATGACCAGATAAATAGCCTCTAATTACCATTTCAACTTTAAATGGTTTGCATAAATAACCTACTGATACGTTTGGGTCTGGAGTGTCTGTTATCCAATTAGGTACAATGTCTTGGGTTTGTTGCATCATTTTAGCTGCGATTTGATTTAAAATTTGCCCTTTAAATGGTATTTGTTTAGGCATAATAACATCAAATGCAGATAATCTATCTGTGGCTATCATTATTAACTTATCCTCATTAATCGTATAAACTTCTCTTACTTTTCCTTTATATATTGATTGTTGGTTCGGAAAATTAAAATTGGTGTCGTTAATTGTGTTGCTCATAGTTGTGTATTAGTAGTTGTGTGTTTTGAGGGCAAAGATAATAAATTAACCTCTTTTTTTTCTTTTTTCAAAGGTTTAAGTGTTATTATTTGTATGCGTTTAGAGAAAATTGTTTTTTAGAGGTGTTGTTAGTTTTCATTTTCAATTCCTTTGTACGCTTGTATTACTTTTTTTACGAGTCGATGTCGGATAACATCTTTATCGTCTAAATAAACAAACGAAATTCCTTTTACATTTTTAAGCACTAATAATGCTTCTTTTAATCCAGAAACAGTACGGCGTGGTAAGTCTATTTGACCAGGATCGCCTGTTATAATAAATCGTGCATTTTTACCCATACGAGTTAAAAACATTTTCATTTGTGTGCGTGTTGTATTTTGTGCTTCGTCTAGTATTACATATGCGTGATCTAAGGTTCTTCCTCGCATAAAAGCAAGTGGTGCGATTTGTATAATTCCTTTTTCCATATAAGATGTTAGTTTTTCGGCAGGAATCATATCACGCAAAGCATCATATAAAGGCTGCATATATGGGTCTAGTTTTTCCTTCATGTCTCCTGGTAAAAACCCTAAGCTTTCACCTGACTCTACTGCTGGTCGGGTTAAGATAATTCGTTTTATTTCTTTATTTTTTAGTGCTCTAACGGCTAGTGCTACACTAGTATAGGTTTTTCCTGTTCCTGCAGGTCCTACTGCAAAAATCATATCATTTTTAAAAGCTAAATCAACTAACTTGCGTTGGTTTACAGTTTGTGCTTTTATTTTTTTACCTCCAATACCGTGCACTAAAACGGAATCTCCTTTGGTAGATGTTGTTAAAGATTCTTTGCTGTTTACGGTTAAAACACGCTCTATAACATTCTCATCTATAGCGTTGTATTTTGCAAAATGAGTTATCAGCATTGCAATACGTTTATCAAATTCGTTTAAAACATCTTCTTCTCCGTATGCTTTAATTTTATTTCCTCTTGCTATTATTTTTAGTTTAGGGAAATATTTTTTTAGTAACTCTAATGTGGTTCTTTCTTGTCCAAAAAAATCTTGTGGTGTTACTTCTGTTAGTTCTATAATTAATTCGTTCAAAAGTGTATGTTTTTAAAATTATGCAGTTAAAATTACTGAAAATTATGTAATTTTACGGTTATTTATTAAATAGATTTATAAAAAAACGATTAACAATTTTTGTTGAATGCATATAATTACTCTTACTACCGATTATGGATTAAAAGACTACTATGTGGGCGCATTAAAAGGTGCTATTTATAATGAAGATAGTAATGCTGTTATTGTAGATATTTCTCATTTAATTAATCCTTTTGATGTTCATCAGGCAGCGTATATTATAAATAATGCGTATAAAAACTTCCCCGAAAATACGATTCATATTATTGGAGTAGATGGGGAATGTAGTCTAGAAAATGAACATTTGGTAATGCGTTTAAATAATCAATATTTTATAGGTGTAAATAATGGTATCTTATCTATTTTGGCAAGCACGATAAAACCAGAAAGTATTATAAAAATTAATGCCTTTAAAAAAGGGGAAGTTGATTTTTCGGCAAAATCTATTTTTGCTAAAACAGCCTGCCATATTGCACGTGGAAAAAGTTTGTCTTTAATTGGTGAGCCGTTTAATAAACTAATGGAAGTTACCAAAATAATGCCAGTTATAAATGAAGAACAAACTCAAATTATTGGCTCAATTGACTATATTGATAATTATGGGAATATTATTACTAATATTTCTAAAAAATTGATACAAAAAGTTACAAAAACAAAAGAAGTTCAAGTTATTGCAGGAAGATATGTTTTTAAAAAAATATACAATTCTTACACAGATATGATAGATTTTAATATTCCTAAAAACAAACGAAAATTGTTTGATGGTGAAAAAATGGCATTATATAACTCCAATAACATGTTGGAAATTGCTCTTTTTAAAGGTGATTTAAAAAATGGCGGAGGAGCATCATCTTTATTAGGATTAAAATACAGAGACCGAGTTACTGTTGAATTTAAAAAATAAAAATGTTAGTTAGAATCGTAAAATTAAGTTTACAGGAAGATAAAATAGAAACATTTTTATCGAACTTTGAAAAACAAAAAGAACATATCAGAGGTTTTGAAGGTTGCCATTTTTTAGAATTATACCAACAAAAAGATGCTAAAAATGTATTTTTTACATATAGCTACTGGAGCAACGAAATCGAATTAAACAAGTACCGAA
>CAZWNY010000060.1:6441-11195 GCA_964635575.1 uncultured Kordia sp.
GCCAATATTTGTTGGTTTTGTGCTTAAAATATAGAAAACACTACATAAATGATAGGTACAAAAATGCTCCGTAAATTAAAAGTAATAAAATTCCTTTTAGTCTTCCAATTTGTAATTTTTTAGGAATTAAAATTAACGGAATTAAAATTGCACCTATAAATAACATCCAATACATATTGGTTAATACATTAGCTTCTATTGCTTTTATTGGCGTAATCATAGCGGTTAAACCGATAACCGATCCAATATTAAAAATATTAGAACCTATTAAATTACCCATTGATATTGCTTTTTCACCTTTTAATGCGGCTATTATTGATGCAGCTAATTCTGGAACGCTTGTTCCTATTGCTACTACTGTTGCTCCAATTACACCATCACTTATTCCTAAATCTTTTGCTATGGTTTTTGCTCCTGTGACTAATAGTTCTGATCCAAAATACAATGAAATTCCTCCTATTGCTAACCAAAAAAATATTTTCGCATAAGATGTTTCTTTCAAACTATCATCAACCTCTTCAACTGCAATCGATTTGTCTTTTCTTGCTTTTGCAATCATTATATATATAAAAACAATTAATAGTATAAACAAAATAATTCCTTCTATTTGTGATATTTCCGAATCGTTTTGTAAAAAACAATAGAATAATACAGAAAAAAATATCATTACTGGCCAATTCATTTTATAAAAATTTTTATCGACTGTTAACGGAGCTATTGCTGCTGTTATTCCTAAAACCAATGCAATATTTGCAATATTTGAACCAATTACATTACCTAAAGCTAAATCAGGAGCTCCATTTAAAGCAGCCTGTAAACTGACTAGTAATTCTGGTGCTGAGGTTGCAAAGGAAACGACCGTCATTCCGATAATTAGTTTTGATAAATTTAATTTAAATGATAATCCTACTGAAGAACGGACTAAAAACTCTCCTCCAATTACCAATAATACAAAGCCTATTATAATATAGATGATGCTCATTTTGTTTTTTATTTTTCAATTAACAGAGAAAATTTTCCTAATAACGGATTTAAATTTTCTTTTATACTGGGTATTAAATTTTTGCCATACATTAAATACAATGTTGAAAAGTTTATTTTTCGTTCTTGTAAGTTTTGTTTCGGAAATAATTCGTTTTGCAAGTTAGTAATTTGTTTTAAGATAGCTCTGTTTTTATTTTTTTCTGCTTTTAATAATCGTTTTTCTAAGGTATCTAATCCGTTTAATTGTTTTTTTTCTTGTGCTGCTACGGCGCCTAAAAATGATTTGTCGGTTTTTTTTGCTATTGCATATAGATTTTTAAATTGTTTTTTTAACGCTTCTTTTTGTGTCGAAAAATTTATTGTTAAAACGGACAATTCTTTTATTTTTTTAGTTTCTAAGTCTGACTTTGATAAAAATAAATCCGAGATGTTGAGATTTATTTTTTTAAGTTTATCGTGTTGCTTTTTAGTTATTATTAATGCTGAATTCCTTAATAACAACATTGGGAAAGGAACTTTAAATGTTTTAAATGTACTTTTTAACTCCATCCAATAAGCTAATTCTCCGCCACCACCAATGTAACATAAATTGGGTAAAATTATTTCTTGCAATAATGGTCGTAATAATACATTTGGCGAAAAACGTTCTGGTTTTTCAGTAAGGTGTTGTAGTATTTCTTTTTTTGTCCAACTGATGTTGGTGTTGTTTACATGATATTTTCCTTTATCAAAAATAATTCGTTCACGCAATTCTTTTTTTATATAAAATAAATTAATTTTTCTTGGGTTTACTTGTATTTTATATGGGAAGTTCGCTATAGTTTCAGAAACTTTTTGATGTGTTGTTTGTTGCAATAATTCTTGCTTAACATATGGAACAAACAGTTGTTTTAATTCTTTATTGTTTGCGTCAATACTTACCAAACCATATTCTCCAAACAGTTCATTTGCTAAATAACGTGTTGCATCTGCTAAGTTTGTATGGTTTATATATGCGTTTTTAAATAGGTTTTTCAACATTTCTGCGTTTTTACCTAACCCTAGTTTTAATGAAAACTCTGTAAACACTTTTTGCAAACCCGTTGTGGTAAATTCTCCTACTGCTCCATTATTATTACGTTGCCATTCTATTTTTTTTTCTTTGAAGTTAAAATAATTAATTTCTAAAAAGTCATGATCTTCGGTTGCCATCCAATATATAGGTACAAAATTTTGTTTCGGATATTTTTTTCGTAATTCCTCGCATAAGTTTATGGTGGTAATTATCTTGTATAAAAAATATAAAGGTCCTGTAAATAAATTTAATTGATGCCCTGTTGTTATTGTAAACGTATTGTGTTGTTGTAGTAGTTTTAGGTTTTTTTGGGTAGCAATTGAGGTTGGTGTGTTTGCGTATTGTTTTTGTATTGTTTTTGATAAAACAACTCTTGTGTTTGTTGAAAAAAAACTTGCTTTTTCTTGAATTTGTTGTTCAAAATTTTCAAGCTTAGGAAACCTATTGTAAAAAGGTTTTATTGTTTTTTTCTCTTTTAAGTATTCACAAATTAGTGATGAAAAATAAGATATTTTTTGATAAGATATTTTTTGCAGTAACATTAAAAATAATGATTTCGGCAAAGGTACAATTAATTAATTTATTTTTTATTTATCGATTGACCCTAAAACACGTTTCATAAATGTATTTAATGCTTCTTTTTTTGGCATTCCTTTTTTTACCATTTTACTTACTTCAAGAGCTCCGTATAAATTGGAAATTATTTCTCCTATTACATTTAATTCTTCGTCTTTTAAAGATGGTACTTCAGTTAATGCTTCTAACGTTTCTAGCGTTTCTAGTACATAATCTTGATCATTTTCTTCGATAAAATTAGTCATGTGTTTTATTATTGGTAATTTCATGATTTATGCTTTTTTTAAGGATGTATTTAAACAATGATTTCGTTTACTAAGCTTTTTAGTACTTCAAATTTATTGGTTTGTGTTTGGTTTACAAATTTACCATCTACAAAAGTTGCAAAGGTTGGTAAATTATCTACAGTTGCTAATTTTCTACTTTCTGTAAATTTTTCAGCATCTGCAATTACAAATAGAATGTTTTCGTTTTCTGAAGCTAGTTTTTTAAATTTCGGCTTCATAATTCGGCAGTTACCACACCATGTAGCGGAATATTGCACAACTACTGTTTTGTTTTCGGTTACGATTTTTGTTAAATTATCTTGATTTAATTCTTGTATCATTATTTTTAAATTTGGGTGGTTATAAAAAATGAGGGCTAGTATATTGTATTTAGAGTACTAAAAAACACTATAATATACCCTCAAATTAGTGGTGTTGCAATTTTAGTTAGCAGCTAAATATGCTGCTGTTCCTTTTGCATTTGGGGTCATAGCATCTTTACCAACTTCCCAGTTTGCAGGACAAACTTCTCCGTTTGTTTGTACGTGTGAATAGGCATCTATTAAACGTAAAAATTCGTTTACATTTCTTCCTACTGGCATGTGGTTTATTCCTTCATGAAAAACAGTGCCTTCTTCATCAATTAAATATGTAGCTCTAAAGGTTACGTTACTTCCTGTGGTTACATATTCATCTAGCTCTTCATTATAATCGGCATCTACATCTAAAATACCTAGTGCTTCTGCTAAATTACGTTGTACATCTGCTAATAAAGGATATGTTACGCCTTCAATTCCTCCGTTGTCTTTTGCTGTGCTTAACCATGCAAAGTGTACTTCTGCGGTATCACAAGAAGCTCCAATTACTATTGTGTTTCTTTTTTCAAATTCACCTAAAGCAGTTTGAAAAGCATGTAGTTCGGTTGGACATACGAATGTAAAGTCTTTCGGGTACCAAAATAATAATACTTTCTTTTTATTTTTTACTGCTTCTTCTAATACGTTTATTTGAAATGTATCTCCCATTTCATTCATCGCATCTACGCTAAAATTTGGGAATTTTTTCCCTACTGCTGTTGCCATTTTTTTTGTTTTAATTTGTTACTTATTAATTGCAAATATACGAGCCGTTTGTTTACTTTTTATCTAAAATTGATATTAATTTTTTATAGGGCTATTAGTTTTATTGATAGTAGTACGATGTACAGTTTGATTTTATTGCATAAAACAGGGAATAACGAAGATTACACTATTTTTATTTTTTTATAACATTTTTAAAAGATCATTTTATATCTAAATCTACGAACGTTTAGTATTTGAGTGCTTGTGTCGTGTTTTAGTTTTTTACGAAGCTTATATATAAAAAACACCCATGCTGAGTGCATTAAAAATCATCGTTTCCTTAAAATTTATTTAAGATAAATGGACATTCTAAAACGGTATTTTTGTGTTCTATAATTCGAGATACATCAGTTTTAGGTATTTTAGTATAATACTTCTGCTCTAACATTTCTTCAGATATACCACAAGTTTCAATACTTTTATGTTGCTTAATACTCGTTAATATTTATTAATACTGAGTTTTTTACCAACTTTAAATGAAGAAGTAGTAATTTCCGGTTAACTACGTAGTGAAAAAATTATTCAGATATAATTATAAACTCAATACGTCTGTTAATCTCATGTTCTTTGTCAGAGCATTTTTTAGAAATACAGTCAATAAGAGGTTGTGTTTCACCATAACCTTTACTAATCATTCTATTTGGTTTTATGCCTAAATGTATTAAATGCTTCATGGTTGCTTCAGCTCTTTTATTAGATATAGCCAAATTATACTTGTTACTACCTTTAATGTCAGTATGTGCGTTTACCTCT
>CAZWNY010000061.1:0-10956 GCA_964635575.1 uncultured Kordia sp.
TTATTTTATTTGAAGTCAAAATCAACTTCTACTGGTTTATCTGCTCCAGATTCTGCATCAAAATATGGTTTATCTGCAAAGCCTAAAAAATTAGCCATTAAGTTACCTGGAAATTGTTTAATGTGCATATTATATGGTTTTATAGCTTCGTTAAAACGAGTACGCACTGTTTGTATTGAGTTTTCGGTACTGGTTAATTCATCTTGTAATTTCAAGAAGTTTTCATTTGCTTTTAGTTCTGGGTAGCGCTCTACGGTTACTAATAAACGAGATAGCGCACTGCTTAATCCTCCTTGAGCTTTATTAAATTGTTGCAATTGTTCTGATGTAATATTACTAGGGTCTATGGTAGTTTGTGTTGCTGAAGAACGTGCTTTAATTACGGCCTCTAAGGTTGTACGTTCAAAATCTGCGGCACCTTTTACCGTTTTTACCAAATTACCTATTAAGTCGTTACGGCGTTGGTAGGCGGTTTGCACATTACCCCATGATTCTGCCACATTTTCATTTAATATTATTGCGGTATTATTAAATTTAATACCGTATTGAAATACTGCAAATGCAATACCTCCGATTATCAATATTGGAAGAAGCCATTTTTTCATAATTATTTTTTTAAAGTTGATTTTTAATTTTAATAAGTTCGTTTTTAACTCGCTCCAATTTACGAATAATTTCGAAATTTTGAAGGGTGTTTTTTTTTTCTTCTTTTAAATGCAGTTTTGCACCATCTAAAGTAAAGCCTTTATCTTTTACTAAATAGTATATTAGTTGTAAGTTTTTAACATCTTCCGGAGTGAATTTTCGATCTCCTTTTGCGTTTTTTTTAGGCTTAAGCACCTCAAATTCTTTTTCCCAAAAACGAATTAAAGACGTATTTACATTAAATGCGCTGGCTACTTCTCCTATTTTATAGTATCGTTTTTCTGGTAAATTAATGTGCATTTTAATCTAAAGATTGTGTTTCTTGTGCTGCTTTTTTTAGCATAATTTCATATTCTTCTGGAGATAAATCGCCATGATAAAAGTTTACTGGATTTATAGGTTTTCCGTTTTTATGCACTT
The DNA here is from genome assembly GCA_964635575.1 of uncultured Kordia sp. Taxonomy (GTDB): domain Bacteria; phylum Bacteroidota; class Bacteroidia; order Flavobacteriales; family Flavobacteriaceae. The sequence continues at coordinate 1,066 of CAZWNY010000061.1, forward strand.
CATAGTGTAAATGTGGACCTGAAGACAAACCCGTATTTCCTACATAACCAATAACATCGCCACGCTTTACTTTTTTACCTTTTTTAGTGTTAAATTTATTTATATGTGCATAGCGAGTTTCATAACCAAACCCATGGTTAATATATACTACATTTCCAAACCCAGTTCCCATACTTGCTTTTGTTACAATTCCGTCTCCTGTTGCATAAATCGGCGTACCAGTACTTGCTGTAAAATCCATACCGTGATGCATTTTGTGATATTTTAAAATAGGATGCATTCGCATGCCGTAACCTGACGCTACTCGTGTCAGATCTTTATTTTGCACCGGCTGAATCGCTGGTATTGCAGCTAGTAACTTTTCTTTATTTTTTGCTAGTTTTTCAATTTCATCTAAAGATCTACTTTGTACTTCAATTTCTTTTGTTAGTTTATCTATTTTTTCAGAAGTTTTAATAATTATCGTTGAATTTTCAAAACCCTCTAAACTTTTATATCTATTTACACCTCCAAAACCAGATTTACGTTGCGCATCACTAACCGAATTCGCTTCAAAATGTACTCTATAAATATTTTCATCTCGATCTGCAATGTTCTGCATTACCTTTTCTGCAAGTGAAATTCGTTTATTTAAATAGTTGTATTGAAACTTTAAATTGTCATTTTCACGTTTTAATGCTTTTTCCTTAGGGGACTCTATGTAACTAGAAACCAACACGTAACTAAAAAACCCAAATAAAGAAGCTGCTAAAAAAAACAATAACGAATAGGTAAATGCTCTTCCTTTTTTAGGTTTTACCTTTCGGTATGAAAGTGTATTTGAATCGTAATAAAATTTTTCTTTAGCCATAACTTAAAATATGCTATTTTTGTATTATTAAAATAACAACGAAATACAAATATAGAAAATTGTTTGCACATTGCTCAGTTTTTAAATAGCCATATTCAAAATGAAATCTCAAGAAGTACGATCTACGTTTTTAAATTTTTACAAATCCAAACAACACAAGATAGTTCCGTCAGCACCAATGGTTCTAAAAAACGACCCAACATTAATGTTTGTTAATGCAGGAATGGTACCGTTTAAAGAATATTTTTTAGGCCATAAAAAAATCGAACATTCACGTGTTTCCGATTCACAAAAATGCTTACGTGTGTCTGGAAAACATAATGATTTGGAAGAAGTTGGCAAAGACACCTATCATCATACCATGTTTGAAATGCTTGGTAATTGGAGTTTTGGCGACTATTTTAAAGAAGAAGCCATTGCTTGGGCGTGGGAATTACTGACAGAAGTTTATAAAATAGATAAAAGCATTTTATATGTTACTATTTTTGAAGGTGATGAAAAAGAAGGATTAGATCGAGATAATGACACCTATACTATTTGGAAAAAATATATTACAGAAGATCGTATTTTACTTGGAAATAAAAAGGATAATTTTTGGGAAATGGGCGCTCAAGGACCTTGCGGACCTTGTTCTGAAATTCATGTAGATATTCGTTCGGCTTCAGAAAAAGAAAAAATTGATGGCGCAACTTTAGTAAACATGGATCATCCACAGGTTGTAGAGATATGGAATCTTGTTTTTATGCAATATAATCGAAAAGCAAACGGAAGTTTAGAAAATCTACCTAACACACATATTGACACAGGCATGGGATTTGAACGCTTATGTATGGTTTTACAAAATGTACAATCTAATTATGATACCGATGTTTTTACACCGTTAATTAAAGAAATTGAAACCATTACTAAAAATGAATATGGTGTTAACAAAGAAACTGACATTGCTATTCGTGTAATTTCAGATCATGTACGCGCAGTTTCCTTTGCTATTGCCGATGACCAACTACCAAGTAACACTGGCGCAGGATATGTTATTAGACGTATTTTAAGAAGAGCAATTAGATATGGCTTTACCTTTTTAAATAAAAAAGAAGCTTTTATTTATTTATTAGTAGAAACATTAAGTACACAAATGCAAGATGCTTTTCCTGAAATAGAAACACAAAAAAACCTGATTATTAATGTAATTAAGGAAGAAGAAAATTCGTTTTTAAGAACCTTAGACCAAGGATTAGTTTTACTAGATTCTGTAATTAAAAACACTGCAGGGAAAACCCTAAGTGGTAAAAAAGCATTTGAATTATATGATACTTTTGGTTTTCCAATTGATTTAACTGCTCTTATCTTGTCTGAAAAAGGAATGAATTTAAATGAAGTTGAATTTAAAGAAGCACTACAGAAACAAAAAGATAGATCTAGAGCCGCCACTTCAATGTCCACATCCGACTGGACAATTCAATTTAAAGATAACGAAGAAAAGTTTATTGGATACGATACTTTAGAAGCAACCGTAAAAATCACCAAATACCGTAAGGTAACCTCTAAAAAAGATGGTGATTTATATCAACTCGTATTTAATATTACCCCTTTTTACCCCGAAGGTGGCGGACAAGTTGGCGACAAAGGATTTTTAGAAACTCCAAACGGAGATTTAATTTCCATTATTAACACTAAAAAGGAAAATAATTTAATACTCCATTTTTTAAAAAATTTACCTAAAAACCCAACAGACACTTTTAAAATAGTAATCGACAAAAAACAACGAAAACGTTCTGCTAGTAATCATTCAGCAACACATTTATTACACCAAGCATTGCGTGAAGTTTTGGGCACACATGTTGTGCAAAAAGGATCGATGGTAGATTCGAGATATTTACGTTTTGATTTTTCTCATTTTTCAAAAGTTACAGAAGACGAATTAAAACAAATAGAAAACTTTGTAAACACACGCATTAAAGAACAAATACCATTAAATGAATTTAGAAACATTCCAATTAAAGACGCCATAAATAAAGGTGCTTTAGCATTGTTTGGAGAAAAATATGGCGACACCGTAAGAGCCATAAAGTTTGGCGACTCTATAGAGCTTTGTGGAGGAACACATGTGCAAAACACAAGCGAAATATGGCATTTTGCAATTAAAAGTGAAGCTGCGGTTGCTTCAGGAATTAGACGAATAGAAGCGATAACTAACGATACTGTAAAAGCATATTTTACCGATGAAATCAAGATGCTTAAAGATATTAAAATGGCTTTAAACAACAACAAAACACCCTTGAAAACAGTACAAACATTGCAAGAAGAAAATAGTAATTTAAAAAAACAAGTTGCTATTTTATTAAAGGAAAAAGCAGTAAATTTAAAACAGTCTTTAAAAGCAGAAATAAAAAATGTAAATGGCATGAATTTTTTAGTTAAAAAAGTAGATTTAGACGCTGCAGGAATTAAAACTTTACTTTTTGAATTAGGCGGAGAGCTTGATAACCTGTTTTTGTTTTTTGCTTCAGAAAATGATGGAAAAGCATTATTAAGTTGTTATATTTCTAAAAATTTAGTTACCGAAAAAGAGTTACACGCTGGCACTATTGTTAAAGAATTAGGAAAGCTAATACAAGGAGGCGGAGGCGGACAGGCTTTTTTCGCAACTGCAGGAGGCAAAAACCCTAACGGAATACCACAAGCATTGGAACAGGCTTTAAACTATATTTAATTGATTTAAAAACAGCAGTTAAATACGAAACATTCAGTTTGAATTTTTTAGCTATTTTTTGTGTTTTCCCATTTTGTTAACGTTAAGGATTCTCTTTCAAAACATCCGTAGGTGTAATAACCAATCCAATCGCCAAGATTAATGTATTGAGAGTTTTTAGCAATATTAATAGTCATTGGTAAGTGACGATGCCCAAACACAAAATAATCATAATGTTTAGTTTCTTGTTTACGCTTACAATATTGTACCAGCCATTCTTGATTTTCTCCTAAAAAAACTACGTCTTCATTGCCTGATATTAGTTTATTTTTAACGGATAAGTATTGCGCTAAACGCACACCAATGTCTGGATGAATCCATTGAAAACACCATTGAAAAAACGAATTTGTAAACACTTTTTTCATGCGTTTATATCCTTTGTCGTTAGGTCCTAAACCGTCACCGTGACCAATTAAAAGGACTTTATTGTTAATTTTAAACTCTTGTGGCTCATGAAAAACCGTAATATTTAATTCCGTTTTAAAGTAATCTTTCATCCATAAATCATGGTTTCCAACAAAAAAATAAATGGGTATTCCGCTATCTGAAATTTCGGCAAGCTTACCTAATGTACGCACGAAACCTTTGGGTACAACGGTTTTATATTCAAACCAAAAATCGAATAAATCGCCTAATAAAAAAATGGCTTCTGCATCTTGCTTTACAGCATCTAACCACGCTACAAATATTTTTTCACGAGATTTACTGGCTTCATAAGTGGGAGCTCCTAAATGGTTGTCGGAAGAAAAATAAACTTTCTTATTCTTTTTAACGATTATATTATGTGGTTTTTTATCTTGCATTTATAGGCTTTAACTGTTGTCACTTGCGTGCCATTCGGCATAAGAGGTTTCTGTTTCAGATAAACGCAAGGAATATAGTTTAATTTTTTCTGGCAATCTTTTACTAATTTTTTGAGCAAAATCAATTACCATATTTTCGCTGGTTGGTTGATAATTTAACAGTATAATATTATGCCCTCTTTTTTGTAGTTCGTTTGCTAACTCTACGTGTGGTGTATTTTTATTAAAAACCGTAGCATGATCAAAAATAGTTACTATTTCATCATTTACAATTTTTTTTAAATCCGTAAAATCAATTACCATTCCTAGTTTTATTGCGCCCACTTCTGTAATAGGTTTTCCTATAACGGTAACTGCTAATTTATAGCTATGTCCATGTACGTTTTTACATTTTCCGTCATAACCATAAAGTGCATGACCTGTTTCAAAAGTAAATAATTTGGTGATTCTTACGTTACTCATTTGTTTGTATTTTCTTTAATTCCTTAATTTAAGAATTTTACTTTCAGTGATTTACTTGAAAATTAATTTGGCTTTCTCGGACACATACCTCGTTGCTATGTATTGAGGTTATCGCTTTTTTTTACTTAAATTTTTCTTCACTTTGTTTAATTAAATTAGGGAAAATTAACAATGCAATATTTTTTACGGGTTTATATAAAACCGATTCGTTTAAATTCTCTTTTTTTACAAATTCGATTGTTTTATTAACATGTGAAAACAATATAAGCGCTACGCTTAGCATTAATCCTATTTTTAAAACGCCAAAAACACCTCCTAATATTTTATTTAAAATACCTAATGCTGCAAAATCTGCTAATTTGGTAAACGCTTTTCCTGCTAAAGCAATTAAAATTACAATTATGAAAAAGGTAACTGCAAAAGCGACTACGTTAATGTATTTTTCATCCCATGTTACACTTTTTTCTAAAAAATTAGATACGTAATACGAAAAATGTATTGCTCCATATACACCAGCAACTAATGATAATAAAGATGCTACTTCTACAAAAAGTCCTTTCATAAAACCACGTATTAAACCAAACAATAATAAAGCTCCTAAAATAACATCTACTGTATTCATTTTTGTTTTTTATCTATTTTAACACAAAGATAGTATTTTTAGATGGATTTATTTTTTGTTATTCAAAACACTTTAAAATATCCTATTTCAAAAATCAAAACAAAAAACATGCAGAAAAAATTAGTGCCTTGTAAATGATTAAAAATTTATATTTCTAATTTTAAAACACCTATAAAACCGAACTCGTTTTAGGTTCTTATAAGGGAAAACTCTGTTTAACAGGTTTAAGTACCGAAAAACGAGAACTACAATCGATAATCGTATTCAAAAAGGATTACCAAGCTAACTTTATTGAAAGTGCATCAACAATTATTGAAGCCACCAAACAACAATTTATTGCTTATTTTAATACCGAACTAACTCAATTTACAATTCCTTTAATTTTTGTAGGTACTGATTTTTAGAAATCTGTATGAAAGGAACTTTACAAAATTTCATTTGGAGAAATTTGTAGTTATTTACAGATTTTTAAACGATTACACAACGAAAAAACAATTCGAGCTGTTGCGATTACAAACGGTGCTAATTCAATTTCTGTTCTTGTTCCTTGTCATCGAATTATTGACAGTAACGGAAACTTGATAGGTTATGCAGGTGGTTTATTCGCAAAACAAAATTATTAACTCTGGAAAACGCGTTATCTAAAAATCAGTTTTCTTTATTTTAAATATTTTCACTATCTTTAAGGTATTCAAATCAATATAAAAGCACCAAATAACTAATATTGTTTCAGTTATCAACTCACAATTAGAAAATAAATTATGTTACAACAAATTTTATTAGAAAACATTCTTTTTTTAGATATTGAAACCGTACCCGAACATGCTAATTTTAATACTTTAGATGACGTAAGTAAGGAATTATGGTCGCAAAAAACAAAATATCGCCGTAAAGAAGAGTTTACAGCAGAAGAATTTTATGACCGTGCTGGTATTTGGGCTGAATTTGGTAAAATTATATGCATATCCGTTGGGTATTTTGTAATCGAAAAAAATGAAAATCGAAGTTTCAGAATTACATCATATACTGGAAATGAAAAACAAATATTAATTGATTTTAAGTCGATTTTAGATAATCATTTTAACAAAAAAAAACACTTGCTTTGCGCACATAACGGCAAAGAATTCGACTTTCCGTATATTGCTAGAAGAATGATAATACACCAAATAGAAATACCTAAAACATTAAGTTTATTTGGAAAAAAACCATGGGAAGTACCACATTTAGATACTTTGGAATTATGGAAGTTTGGCGATTATAAAAACTACACCTCTTTAAAATTACTTACTAAAATATTAGACATTCCATCGCCTAAAGATGATATAGATGGCAGCCAAGTAGCAACAGTATATTATAAAGAAAATAACCTAAAACGTATTGAAAAATATTGTGAAAAAGATACGCTCGCAGTAGCACAAATATTACTTAAATTTAAACGGAAACCATTGCTTGAAAAACATGAAATTATATTTGTATAACTAAAAACAATAATCTCAACTCTAAAATCATTTTTAAATAATAAATCTTTACTTTTCTGTTTTTAAAAAAATATCCTTTATTTTTGCACCTCTAAAACACATTGCATGAATACACAACTAATTTGCTCAGACATTGACGGTACGTTATTAAATAAAGATCGAGAATTATCTAAAAAAACAATATTCGAAATAAAACGACTATCACATATCCCGTTTATTTTAATATCATCAAGAATGCCGCAAGCAATGGTGCATTTACAGCAACAACTTAACAATACACATTTACCGTTAATTGCTTATAATGGCGGATTAATTATTGACAACGGTACTATTTTATACACTACCGAAATAAACGCAAATGTAGCAGAAGAAATTGCTGAATTTTGTAATACGACAAACATACATGTAAGCTTATACCATAATGATGAATGGTATGTGCCAGAAATGGATTATTGGGCAAAAAGAGAACAACATAACACCAAGGTAAAACCAACTGTAAAACCAATAATTGAAACCTTAAAAACATGGAAGTTTGAAAAAAAAGGCGCACATAAAATTATGTGCATGGGTGACGAAAAAGAAATAGATGAACTGGTGAAGTTTATTGATAAAAATCATAAAAACGAAGTAATTTCGTATCGCTCAAAATCTACATATTTAGAAATTTCACATTGTAAAATATCAAAAAAAACCGCAATACATCGTTTATTAAAAACTAAATACCCATCTATAAAACTAGAAAACATATTGGCTTTTGGTGATAATTATAACGATATTGAAATGCTAAAAACTGTTGGAACGGGAGTTGCCGTAAAAAATGCTAAAAATGAAGTTTTAGCCATTGCTAATAAAATTACAGACACTAATAAAAAAGATGGTGTTGCTAATTATTTAAAAAACATAAAATAACACGTATGAAAATAGCAGTAATTGGCGTGACTGGAATGGTAGGCAAAGTAATGTTACGCGTTTTAAAAGAGCGCAACTTCCCAATAACAGAGTTAATACCTGTTGCCTCAGAAAAATCCGTAGGAAAAACAATTGAATTTAATAACAAAACCTATACTATAATTTCTTTAGCAGACGCGTTATTAAACAAACCCGATATTGCTTTATTTTCTGCTGGAGGAACAACATCTTTACAATGGGCAACCAAATTTGCTGCAATTGGCACTACAGTAATTGATAATTCTTCTGCATTTAGAATGGATCATGATAAAAGATTAATTGTACCCGAAATTAATGCCAAACAACTTACCGAGAATGATAAAATAATTGCAAATCCAAATTGTTCTACCATACAATTAGTAATGGCATTAGCGCCATTACATGTGCAGTACCAAATCAAACGCATTGTGATTTCCACTTATCAATCCATTTCAGGAACAGGAACACAAGCTGTACAACAATTAGAAAACGAAATGAATGGTATTGCTGGAAAAATGGCATATCCACATCCAATATATAAAAATGCGTTACCACATTGTGACGTTTTTGAAGCAAACGGATATACAAAAGAAGAGTTGAAATTAGTGCGTGAAACTCAAAAAATACTAAACGACTTTACTATTGCTATAACTGCAACTTCGGTAAGAATCCCTACTGTTGGCGGACATTCCGAAAGTGTAAATGTCGAATTTGAAAATGATTTTAACCTTAATGATATTCGTGCTATTTTAACTCAAACAGAAGGCATTACTTTACAAGATGATGTCAAAAATAACATTTACCCAATGCCAATTAACGCACACGGTAAAGATGCTGTTTTTGTAGGTAGAATTCGTAGAGATGAATCGCAACCAAACAGTTTAAATATGTGGATTGTTGCTGATAATTTACGAAAAGGAGCTGCCACTAATACTGTGCAAATAGCAGAGTACTTAATTGCAAATGGTTTAATTAATCAGGCGATAAAATTATAAACCATAAAAACTAAAATATTTTATAATTCCTCTGGCGCTAAAGTGATTGCTAAACCATCAATTTTTGAAGTAATACGTATTTGACATCCTAACCGAGAATTGTTTTTTACAAAAAAGGCTTCTGCCAACATTGCTTCTTCAGCATCTTCTTTTTCTAACAACTCATGCTTTGAGGTTATGTAACACTGGCAAGAAGCACACATTGCTATACCGCCACAAATACCAATAGTACCTTCTGGAGCAATTTCATAAGACCTAACCACTTCCATAATATTCATCTCCATATCAGTAGGTGCCTCAATGGTGTGTAAAATACCTTCTCTGTCTGTTATTTTTAATGTGATGTCGTTATTGTTCATTTTTATTTCTCTTAATAAATTATGTAACGCTAAATGTTATATTACACATTTTTTAAAATTCTATTTTTTTGTTCTACAACAAAAAAATCAATTATTTTATTGCTTTTATTACTGCTTTTGGCGCTTCTTTTTTAGTGCCATCAAAACCATGAATTCCGCCTACAGTAGTATATTTCATTACGTGTTTTTTACCTGGATTAATACGTTTGTATGCGCTTTGACACATTAACGTTGCCTCATGAAAACCACATAATATCAATTTTAATTTACCAGGATAGGTGTTTACATCTCCAATAGCATAAATACCTTCAATGTTAGTTTGGTAATCTAATGCATTATTAACTACAATTGCATTTTTTTCTATTTCTAATCCCCAATTTGCAATAGGTCCTAATTTAGGCGATAACCCAAATAATGGAATAAAAGCATCTACTTCTAATGTATAAGGTTTTTCATTTTTTTTAACAATCGTAACACCAGTTACTTTCCCTTCACCTAAAACAGCAGTAATTTCTGCTGGTGTAATTAAATTAATTTTACCTGCATCTTTTAATTCCTGTACTTTATCTACTGAGTCTAACGCACCTCTAAACTCATTACGTCTGTGAACCAAAGTTACTTTAGCCGCTACATTTGTTAAAAATAT
>CAZWNY010000062.1:0-10888 GCA_964635575.1 uncultured Kordia sp.
GGGAGCGCCATTTTTTCAAATGCTCGGTGCATTTTTTGCATTTTTTGCATTTGGTAACACTTCAAACATTGCTTTAATGGTAAATATGATGTCCGTTTTTTCGAGCGCATTTACAATTTTATTTTTATTTTTTACCATTAGTATAATTTCAAGAAAATTAGTCGTAAAAGATATCAAAAACATTAGTCAAAGTAAAGCAATTTCAATTTTAGGAAGCGCAACTATTGGTGCATTAGCATTTGCATTTTCAGATACTTTTTGGTTTAATGCCGTAGAAACAGAAGTGTATGCCATGGCAACCTGCATTATGTCAATTTTATTTTGGTTAGGTTTAAAATGGGAAGAAAACATGCATAAACCTAAAGGAAACCGTTGGTTACTATTAATCGCATTCGTAATTGGATTATCCTTTGGAGTACACTTTATGGGGCTATTAACCATTCCTGCATTAGGATTAATCTACTATTTTAAAAACTATAAAACCGTAACGGTAAAAAACTTTATCATCGCAAATGTTTCAGTAGTAGCGGTATTATTATTTGTTTTTAAAATGCTGCTACCAAATGCGTTAAAATTCTTTGGATGGATGGAAGTGTCTTTAGTAAACAATTTTGGTTTGCCATTTCATTCGGGTTCAATAGTTGCTTTTTTAATAGTAGTAGCCGCATTTTATTATACTTTAAATTACACTCGTAAACACGGTTATGTAACCGCAAATACACTTACACTGTGTGTTTTATTTATTGCTATTGGTTTTTCATCTTGGATTATGTTGCCCATCCGTGCAAACGCAGGAACAACTATTAACGAAAATAACCCTAGTAATGCAAGAGAGCTATTAGCATATTACAATTTAGAACAATATCCTTCAAACCCATTTTTATTTGGACCACAATTTACCGATCAATATGCAGGATATAACGAAAACGACCCATATAAGGATGACAAACCAAAATATGAACAAAATCATAAATTAGGAAAATATGTAATTGTAAATAATTTTAAAAATGCAGGATTAAACCCAAACCCTAATCACGTAGCATTTTTTCCAAGAATGTGGAGCCAAGGAAATGCCGAACGGTATTTAGAATTTATGAATATTCAGGTTCATGTAAAATCAAAACATTTTAATAAAAAGGAATTGCGTCAAATTGTAGAAGAATTTAATAACGATGTACAAACAAACCAAATTTCTGCTGAAGAACAGCTAAGTTTTATTAAAAAATTCAGTCAATATATTGACATTGAAAAACCAAGCGCAATAGAAAACTTTAGTTTCATGTTTCAATATCAATTAGGATATATGTATGTGCGTTATTTACTATGGAACTTTGTTGGAAAACAAGACGACATACAAGGAAAATTAAACAATAATGGAAATTGGATTAGCGGAATTAATGTTATAGATAGCTTTATTTTAGGAGTTTCGCAAAAAGACCTTCCAAAAGATATAAAAAACAACAAAGGACGAAACACTTATTTCTTTTTGCCGTTTATATTAGGGATTTTAGGACTCCTGTTTGTAGCTAAAAAAGATCCAAAACTTTTCTGGACATTACTTGTGTTTTTCTTATTCACAGGGCTAGCTATACAAGTATATACTAATGTTCGTCCATTTGAACCACGAGAGCGAGATTACTCCGTAGTAGGTTCATTTTATGTTTTTTCAATATGGATTGGCATTGGAGTAATGAGTTTGTATTACGGCTTTAAAAAATATCTTTCTAAAAAAATAAGCGCACCTTTAGTAATCATATTATGCCTATTAGCAGTACCATTATTAATGGCAACTCAAAACTGGGACGATCACGATCGCTCTAACAAATACACAGCACAATCTATGGCAAAAGCATACTTAGATTCTTGCCAAGAAAATGCATTACTATTCACCATTGGAGACAACGACACCTTTGCCTTATGGTACTTACAAGAAATCGAACATTATCGCACCGATGTGCGTGTAATTAACACTAGCTTGTTCGCAACCGATTGGTATATTGACCAAATGAAACGAAAAGCGTACAAAAGCGATCCAATACCATCACAATTAACCCATAAGAAATACCGTTGGGGAACACGTGACATGATTATCTATCAAGAACGCACCAAAGACACCATTAATATAAAAACATTAATTGATTTTATTGAATCTGACAAAGAAACGGCAATGGTAGAAATGCAAAGCGGACAAAAACATCATACTTTTCCTTCAAAAAACATTTATGTTCCAGTAGATAAAGCTACGGTATTAAATAATGGTATCGTAAGCCTTAAAAATTCAAATAAAATAGTAGACAACCTATTTTTACACATTAATAAAGATGTATTAGGAAAACAAAACCTATTAATGCTCGATATTTTAGCCAATAATAACTGGGAACGACCTATCTACTTTTCTGGAGGAAGCAATGATCCTGCAGAATTTTTATGGCTAAAAGATTACTTACAATATGATGGGTTAATTTACAAATTAGTGCCAATTCATTCGCCAATAACAAAAGAAAACCCTTTTGATATGGGATTCATCGATACAGATGTTTCTTATAAAAAAATTATGGCATGGAATTGGGGAAATTCAGGATCGGATAAAATTTATCATGATGTAGAAACACGAACTAATGCATTTAGCTATCGTTCAGCAATAGCAAGAGTAGTAGAAAAATTAATACTCGAAAAAAAGTTTAAAAAAGCAGAAAATTTATTAGATTTAGGAATGGAAAAAATGCCCGTTAATAAATTTAAAATGTACACTTTAGTAGAACCCTTTATTGAATCCTATTACCAAATAAACAAACCTAAAAAAGCACGTAAAGTATATGGTGACTTATCACTTATGTATAACGATCATTTACGATATTACAACACACTTCCTTTAAATGAACAATTGCTAATAACAGACGACATAATAACTGATTTAGAACGCTACAAATCCATACTAATTACCAGTATAGAAAACAAAGACAAAGCACTTATTAAAACCGAAATACCAAGCTATTTAACAACCATGCAAAACTTTAAACCTTTAATGCAAAAAGTGGGATATACCATTAGTATTAATCGATTAATTGAAGGACTATACAAAGTAAAAATGAATACCGAAGCAAGAAACCTGTATTTAGATGAAGTAACTAAAATTCAACACAATTTAGGATTAGCAAGTAAATTGTCTAAAGAAAAAGTTTACGATTATGCTGAAAATATTTTACAAGACATTACTGATTATAAGCGAATGCTACGCGTAGTAGATAAATATGAAGACAGTTTGTTTTTTAAAGCCGAAAAAACAAAATTTGACAACACTTTAGATCAATTAGAAAACTTTTTTAAAAAAGAAGAAAAATAATTTATGTTAGCACCATTACCAGACAGTTATTTTATGCAAAAAGCATTACAGGAAGCAACATTAGCTTTCGAAAAAGATGAAGTTCCTGTTGGTGTGGTAATCGTAATAGATGAACGCATTATAGCAAGAGGACACAACCTTACCGAAACGCTAAACGATGTTACTGCACATGCCGAAATGCAAGCTATAACAGCAGCAGCAAATTTTTTAGGTGGAAAGTATTTAAAAAAATGCACACTTTATGTAACTCTAGAGCCTTGTCAAATGTGTGCAGGCGCATTGTACTGGAGTCAAATAAAAAAAATAGTATATGGTGCAAAAGACATAGAAAGAGGTTGCACAACCTTAAATACAAAACTACACCCAAAAACACAAATAATAGGCGGAATACTTGCAAATGAATGTTCTGAAATATTAAAACGTTTTTTTATAGAAAAAAGAAATTTAAACTAGGTTTTTGTTACGCTATTTTTAATCTATAATTTTTTATGACAATCGTATTTCTTCGAATATTTCCAAATCTTTGTTTTTTATCAGTATTTATTAAAAGTATTAAAAATAAAAACAAGAGTTTTTCTTGCCTTTAAAACTATGTAAATACACATTTCCCTATTTTTTTAATACCTTTGTTAGCTAATTACAATAAAAATGTATTCGAATTTTAGACTTACAAGAGCTTACAACCAAGCGAAAATTATTGAGTATAATGCCGATGATAAATTTATTTTATTCAGCGATTGCCATAGAGGAGACAATAGTTTTGCAGATGAATTTTCTAACAATAAAAACATTTATTATCACGCTTTAAATTATTATTACGAAAACGATTTTCAATATTGTGAGTTAGGTGATGGTGATGAGTTATGGGAAAACACTTCGTTTTCCTCCATTTTTAATACACATAAAAATGTATATTTATTACAACAAAAATTTCATCAAAAACAAAGGTTACATCTTATTTGGGGAAACCATGATATGGTATATCGAAAACCTAAAAATGTAACTAAAAATTTAACTTCTTATTTTGATGCAAAAACAGGAAAAACAGAACCTTTATTTGAAAACCTAAGGTACAATGAGGCTATTGTGTTAAGAAACAGCGATACTTGTCAAGAGCTGTTTTTAGCACACGGACATCAAGCAGATTGGTGGAATTACATTTTTTGGAAATGGAGTCGATTTTTTGTACGAATACTTTGGAAGCCTTTGCAAATAATGGGTGTTTCAGACCCTACAAGTCCTGCCAAAAACTACAAGGAACTTATAAAAATAGAACGTCGAATTAAAAAATGGATTAGCGGTAACAATAACCTGATTACTATTATTGGACATACACACCGTCCACGATTCCCAAAGGCAGGAAACATTCCTTTATTTAATGATGGAAGTTGTGTTCATCCAAGAAGCATTACGGGTATTGAAATAGAAAACAATAAAATTTGCTTAATAAAATGGAGTATTAAAACTCAAAAAAATGGAACACTACAAATTAAACGTACCATTTTAGAAGGACCAACAAAGATTGAAGATTATAGAAAAAAACCTTAATTACACCATCTTGCTTGTACTAAAAAAACACTTGCGTAATTAAGAAAAAACAACTGCATTGTTATTTATGTAATAAACCTTACCTTTGTAGGCTTTCAAAACAGAAAATAATTTCGTTATAAACGAATCTTAATATATGAAAATAATAATAGCAGGAGCAGGAGCAGTCGGTTTTCACTTGGCAAAATTACTCTCTAATGAAGCACAAGACATCACCTTAATAGACAACAATAAGGAAAGTTTAGCTTACGCGGATAATCATTTAGACATTAAAGTAATTAACGGAAATGCAACATCTTTAAGTATTTTAAAAGAAGCTAATATTAATAGTACCGACTTATTAATTGCAGTAACTTCATCTGAAACCACCAATATAACCGTTTGCGTTTTAGCAAAACAATTAGGAGCAAAACGGACTATTGCACGAATTTCAAATGATGAATTTATTGAACATAAAGACGAAATGCAGTTCGATAAATTAGGGATTGATGAGTTAATTTCGCCAGAAGCCTTAGCTGCAACGGAAATAGAAATGTTACTAAACGAATCCGTTTTTAATGAACATTGCGAATTTGAAAACGGTGCATTAACCATGTTTGGGTTAAGATTATCTCGCACCGCTGCCTTTGTAGGTAAGTCGGTTAAAGAAGCAGCGGCAATTTTCCCTGAAATTCATTTTGTTCCCATTGCTATTCGGCGTTTTGGAACACAATTCACCTTAATACCAAGAGGAGATACTATTTTTAAAGAACGTGATCAGGTTTATTTTATAACCTCTTCAGGTGGAGTAGAAGAATTATATCGCTTATCAGGAAAAGTACGAGAAGAAATTAAGAACGTTATGATTTTAGGCGGAAGTAGAATAGGGGAAAAAACCGCCAAAAGTTTATGCGCACATAAATTTAATGTAAAATTAATTGAAAAAAATAAAGAAAAAGCGTTTGAATTAGCAGATAAGTTGCCAAAAGCGTTAATAATTAATGCAGACGGGAGAAATGTAGAACTCTTAGAGGAAGAAAATATTGATGAAATGGACGCTTTTGTTGCTGTTACAGGAAACTCAGAAACCAATATAATGTCTTGCTTAATGGCAAAATCAAAAGGCGTTAAAAAAACAGTAGCACTAGTCGAAAACATCGATTACTTTCAATTATCCCAATCTATAGGAGTAGATACCTTAGTAAATAAAAAATTAATTGCTGCTAACACTATTTTTAGATACATTAGAAAAGGAGATGTACTTGCCGTTTCACAATTAAATAATTTAAACGCCGAGTTATTAGAATTTGAAGTAAAAGAAACTTCTAAAATATGCAATAAATATATTAAAAATGTTGCTTTTCCTCGTTCAGCAATTATTGGCGGAGTTATCCGTAATGACGTAGGATTAACAGCGTTAGGTAATTTTAAAATCCAAGCAAAAGACAAAGTAGTAGTTTGCTGTTTACCAAGATCTATTTCTAAGGTAGAAGATTTATTTTTATAAACGAATTATGAAAAACTTAAACACCAAAATTATCTTTCATATAATGGGTTTATTGCTGTTGTTTAACGGTGGTTTTATGCTTGTTGCAGCACTCATTAGTTTTTTATACAAAGATGGTGTTACTTCTGAAATTACTTTAGCAGGAGCTGTATCAATAGCTATTGGCGGCGTAGTAATGTTTGCCACTAAAAATCATCGTAAAAACTTAAAAGCACGAGAAGGATATATTGTAGTTACATTTGGTTGGTTATTAATGACCTTTTCAGGTACATTTCCGTATTTATTTACAGGAACAATACCCGATATAACTAATGCTTTTTTCGAAACAATGTCAGGCTATACAACAACAGGTGCTTCAATTCTATCAGACATAGAGGCATTACCTAAAGGAATTTTATTTTGGCGTAGCATGACACATTGGATTGGCGGAATGGGAATTATTGTATTGGCAGTTGCTATTTTACCTTTGTTAGGTATTGGCGGAATGCAACTATTTACCGCAGAAGCTCCTGGGCCAAGCGCCGATAAATTACACCCAAGAATTACAGATACCGCAAAACGATTGTGGTTAATTTACCTAGGATATACCATTGCAGAAACTATTTTACTAAAATTAGCAGGAATGAATTTTTTTGATGCCATAAACCATTCATTAGCTACATTATCTACAGGAGGGTTTTCTACAAAAAACAGTAGTGTTGCCTTTTGGAATCACGCTCCTATTATACAATACATTATTATTTTTTTTATGTTTTTAGCAGGGATGAATTTTGTATTAAGTTACTTTGCTTTTAAAGGAAAAGTTCAAAAAATACTTAAAGATGAAGAGTTTCGTTTGTATAGTATTTCGATTGTTATTTTTACAATTATGTGTTTTTTAGTTGTTTATTTTTCTGCAAATGTACCTGTTAATGAATATCATCCGCAAGTTTGGGGAAGTTTAGAGAGTTCATTTAGGCATACCTTATTTCAAATAATATCTATTATTACAACAACAGGTTTTATAACTGCCGACTTTACAAGTTGGACACCTTTTTTAACTATCTTTTTCTTCGGATTAATGTTTGTTGGTGGTTCTGCAGGTTCTACCGCAGGTGGTGTAAAAATAGTACGCCATATTATTATGATAAAAAACGGATTATTAGAGTTTAAACGAACATTACACCCTAATGCAGTTATACCGACACGTTATAACACACGTGCGGTTTCTAAAAAAATTGTATTTAACATATTAGCATTTTTTATTTTATATATGTTATTGTTTATTATTGGCGCATTAGGCTTTGGAATAATGGGGTTAGATTTTTCTTCTGCTATTGGAGGTTCCGCATCTAGTTTAGGAAATGTTGGTCCTGCTTTTGGATCTTTAAACCCACTAGCTAATTATGGTCATTTACCTGTATTAGCAAAATGGTGGAGTGCCTTTTTAATGCTTTTAGGGCGTTTGGAGTTGTTTACGGTACTTATCATATTTACACCTGTTTTTTGGAGAAATAGATAATTATATTCTTGTTTTAATCAATCGATGCAAAGCTGCACTTTTTTAAAAGTGCAGAAACAAAATTTTATACTCAATAAATCATTAAGAAATCCCTTCTCCATTCATTACATCTTCTTTGTCAGGGTTTATAAATACCAATTTTCCAGCGGTGTTTTCAGTCATTAAAATCATACCTTCACTTGCTACTCCACGTAACTTACGATGCGATAAGTTTACCAATACGGTAACTTTTTTACCAATAATATCTTCAGGTTTAAAGCTTTCTGCAATACCAGAAACTATCGTTCGAGTATTAATGCCAACGTCCACTTTTAATACTAATAATTTTTTAGTTTTCGGCATTTTTTCGGCACTTACAATAGTTCCTACACGTAAATCTAATTTCGAAAAATCTTCAAACGTAGCGATTTCTTTTTGTGGAGCAGCTTTTTTATTTTCTTGCTTATTTTCTTGCTTTATGTTTTCTAAGCGGTCTAGTTGTTTCTGAATCTCTTCATCTTCAATTTGAGGAAATAAAATAGGTGCTTTTCCTTCTTTTATTTGATGTCCTGTTGGTAATAAATTTGTTTTTTCTGCTATTTCAAACCATTTTGTTTCGGGTTGTTGTAATAGGTTTTGTAGTGTTTTTGAAGCAAATGGAACAAATGGCTCACTTAAAGTTGTCAAAGCAGTAGCTATCTGTAAAGCTATATACATAATGGTTTTTGTGCGCTCTTCATCTATTTTTATAACTTTCCAAGGCTCTTGTTCGGCTAAATACTTATTTCCTAAACGTGCTAAGTTCATCATTTTTAAATTTGCCTCTCTAAAACGGTAGCGTTCTATTGAGAAAGAAATGTCTGCTGGAAATTTTTTCAATTCTTCTAACGTATCTAAATCGGAGTCTGAAAATGTTGCTGGAGTTGGTACTATCCCGTTGTAATATTTATTAGTTAACACTAAAATTCTATTAATAAAGTTTCCGTAATTATCGGCTAATTCTTTATTTCTTGCCTGAAAATCTTTCCAAGTAAAATCGTTATCTTTTGTTTCTGGAGCGGTTGCTGTTAAAGTATAGCGTAAAGCATCTTGCCTGTTCGGAAAATCTTCTAAATATTCGTGTAGCCAAACTGCCCAATTTTTAGAAGTAGATAATTTATTGCCTTCTAAATTTAAAAATTCGTTTGCCGGTACATTGTCGGGTAAAATATAGCTTCCTTCTGCTTTTAACATTGCAGGGAAAATAATACAATGAAATACAATATTATCTTTACCTATAAAATGTACTAATTTGGTGTCTTTATCTTTCCAGTATAGTTCCCAATCTTTTCCTTGTTTTGTTGCCCATTCTTTTGTTGCAGAAATATATCCGATAGGCGCATCAAACCAAACATATAATACTTTTCCTTCGCCACCTTTTACGGGTACTGGTATTCCCCAATCTAAATCACGAGTTACGGCGCGTGGTCTTAAACCATCGTCTATCCAACTTTTACATTGCCCATAAACGTTACTTTTCCAATCGGTTTTATGATCTTCTAAAATCCACTTTTTTAAAAACGCTTCGTGTTTGTCTAAGGGTAAAAACCAGTGCTTTGTTTCTTTTAAAGATGGAGTAGCTCCTGTTATTGCTGATTTTGGATTAATTAAATCGGTTGCATTATGGCTAGTTCCACATTTTTCACATTGATCGCCGTAGCTTTCTTTATTTCCACATTTCGGACATGTACCTACAACAAAACGGTCTGCTAAAAACTGTTTTGCATCTGCGTCATATAATTGCGCTTCTGTTTTTACAACAAATTCTTCTTTATCAGACAAGGTTTTAAAAAACTCCGATGCGGTTTCATGATGTATTTTAGCGGAAGTTCGGGAATAATTATCGAATGAAATTCCGAAGTCTTCAAAAGATTTTTTAATAATAGCATGATATTTATCTACTATATCTTGCGGTGTAACACCTTCTTTTTTTGCTTTTAAAGTAATTGGAACTCCATGCTCATCACTACCACAAACAAAGGCAACATCTTTACCTAACATGCGTAAATATCGTGCATAAATATCGGCAGGAATATAAACTCCTGCTAAATGACCAATATGTATTGGACCATTGGTGTACGGCAATGCTGCGGTTAATGTGTATCTTTTCGGATTCTGAATCATTTTTTTTTAAATTTTAAACCACAAAAATACACAATAGAAGTTAGCAATTTAAATAGTTTTGCTATTTTTACTAAATGAATACAAAACAACCTCAGCCTTTACAGAAAGGAGATATTGTAGCAATTGTTGCTACCGCACGAAAAATTGACAGAAATGATTTACAATTTGCTACCGAATTGCTTGAAAGTTGGGGGCTTAATGTTGTTTTTGGAAAAACCATTGGTTTAAGTTGCAATCAATACGCAGGTGATGACCAAGAGCGAATTTATGATTTTCAACAAGCAATAAATGATGATAGTGTAAAAGCAGTTTGGTGTGCTCGTGGCGGTTACGGAACAGTTCGTATTATTGATGCTATTGATTTTAGCCAATTTATTGAAAACCCGAAATGGATTATAGGTTTTTCAGATGTTACTGTTTTACATTCGCATTTACATAATTTAGGAATACAAACACTACACGCAATAATGCCTGTTACGGTAGAAAAAGCAACAAAAAATGCTAAAAATAGCTTTAAAAACAGTTTGTTTGGGGTAAAAAATAACTATACAATACCTGCAACTCCGTATCAAAAAAAAGGAAATGCAAGAGGTGAATTAATAGGAGGGAACTTATCTATTTTATATAGTTTGTTAGGCTCAGAATCTGCCATAAATACAAAAGATAAAATATTATTTATTGAAGATTTAGACGAATATTTATATCATATAGATAGAATGTTACTCAACCTAAAACGTAATGGGTATTTTGATAATTTAGCAGGTTTAATTGTAGGAGGAATGACAAAAATGCACGACAATACCGTTCCTTTTGGAAAAAATGCTACCGAAATTATTTTAGACTCCGTACAGCAGTATAATTTTCCAGT
>CAZWNY010000063.1:0-9944 GCA_964635575.1 uncultured Kordia sp.
TTTTTATTTGATATTACGAATGTATAATAGTCTATTTTAAAGTCTTTTTAACTTCAATTTCTATGAAACTTTCTATTACATCACCTTCTTTAATGTCATTATAGTTTTTAACTTGAATACCACAATCGTATCCTTTAGCAACTTCTTTAACATCATCTTTAAATCGTTTTAACGATGCTAATTCTCCAGTATAAATTACTACACTTTCTCTGATTAAACGAATGCCTGCATTTCGAAGTATTTTACCTGAGGTAACCATACATCCTGCAATTGTACCTACTTTAGATATTTTAAAGGTTTCTCTAATTTCTGCAGTACCTGTTATTTCTTCTTTAATATCTGGCGATAACATTCCTTCCATTGCATCTTTAATGTCATTTATTGCATCATAAATAATAGAATACATACGAATATCTATTTCTTCTTTATCTGCTATTTGACGTGCATCTCCAGATGGTCTTACGTTAAATCCAATAATTACAGCGTCTGATGCTGATGCTAACATTACATCACTTTCTGTAATTGCTCCAACTGCTTTGTGTATAATATTTACTTGGATTTCTTCGGTAGATAGTTTTTGGAACGAATCCGTTAATGCTTCTACAGAACCATCAACATCTCCTTTTAATATAATATTTAACTCTTGGAAATCTCCTAAAGCAATACGCCTACCTATTTCGTCTAATGTTAATGTTTTTTGTGTTCTTACTGATTGTTCTCTGTGTAATTGAGCGCGCTTAGAGGCTATTTGTTTTGCTTCTCTTTCGTCTTCAAATACATTAAACTTATCTCCTGCTTGTGGCGCTCCATCTAAACCTAATACAGATACTGGTGTTGACGGACCTGCTTGTTTAACAACATGTCCTCTTTCATCATGCATTGCTTTAATTTTTCCGCTACTTTTACCTGCTAATAGATAATCTCCTATTTTTAAAGTTCCTGATTGTATTAGTATGGTAGATACATATCCTCTTCCTTTATCTAAAAATGCTTCTACTACTGTACCTGATGCGTTTTTATTAGGGTTTGCTTTTAATTCTAATAATTCTGCTTCTAATAGTATTTTTTCTAATAACTCATCTACTCCTAATCCTGTTTTAGCAGAAATATCATGTGATTGTATTTTTCCACCCCATTCTTCTACTAGCAAGTTCATTGCTGCTAGTTTTGTTTTAATATTATCTGGGTTTGCGGTTTGTTTGTCTATTTTATTAATTGCAAATATAATTGGCACACCTGCTGCTTGCGCATGAGATATTGCTTCTTTTGTTTGCGGCATTATATCGTCGTCTGCGGCAATTACAATAATTACAATATCGGTTACTTGTGCTCCACGTGCACGCATTGCTGTAAATGCTTCGTGACCTGGTGTATCTAAAAACGATAATTTTTGTCCGTTTTCTAGTTCTACTCCGTATGCTCCAATATGTTGTGTAATTCCACCTGATTCTCCTGCAATTACGTTTTCTTTACGTATATAATCTAATAGAGATGTTTTACCGTGATCTACGTGACCCATTACAGTTACAATTGGCGGTCTTGGCAATAAATCTTCTGGGTCATCTTGTATTTCTTCTACTGCGTCTTCTAGGTCTGCGGATACAAATTCTACCTCATAACCAAATTCTTCTGCAACAATGGTTAATGTTTCTGCATCTAATCGTTGATTCATTGTCATCATCATTCCTAATGACATACATGCTCCAATAATTTTTGTACTTGGCACGTCCATCATGGTTGCAACTTCATTAACGGTAACAAATTCAGTTACTTTTAATATTTTACTTTCTAGCTCTTGATCTTCAAGCTCTTGCTCTCTTTTTTGACGGTGTAAATCTCTTTTATCTCGTCTATTTTTTACTCCTCTTGATTTTCCTTTAGTTTTTCCTTGAAGTTTTTCTAAGGTTTCACGTACTTGTTTTTGTATTTCTGCTTCTGTTGGCTCTTCTTTAGTTACAGTTGCTGGTCGTCTTCCTTTTCCTGCTCGGTTGTTAAACTTTCCTCCTCCAGTACGGGTGTTTCCTCCGCTACGTTGCGGACTTACTCCTCCTGTTCCTGGTTTAGTAATACGTTTTCGTTTATTTTTTGCGTTTGGATGAGTGGTTTTCTTTTTAGGTTTATTAAATTGAGATAAGTCAATTTTTTGCCCTGTTACTTTTGGCCCTGATAATTTCTGATACTGTGTAGCTACCTTTTCTTCTTTTGGAGCTTCGTCTTCTTCTGTAACTTTTTCTTTATTTTTAGATATTTCAACAGGTTTTTTATTGATCTCTGAAGCTGTTTTGGCTTTTAGCGTCACAGTTTCTTTTGGTTTTTTTGAAGGAGATAAATCAATTTTATCAAGCACTTTTGGTTTTTTTACCTCTATTTTTTTGGTTTCAATTTTTTCTACAACGGGTGCTTTTTTTACTGGTTTTTCTACTATTTTTTTAGGAGCTTCAACTTCTTTAGAAGGAGTTACTTTCTTTTTACCAGCATTTAAATCTATTGACCCAACAGTTTTAGGGGTTGTAATCGCTGCTTTTGCACGTATTATTTCCTGTTTTTTCTGTTCTTTTTCTTGCTTAAGGGCTTCTTCTTTTTCGCGTTCTAAACGTATTGTTTCTTTTTCTTTACGTCTTTCTTCGCTCGCTTCTTTTGAGGCCATTTTTTTACTAGCATCTGTTTGAAATTCATCAGATAACACCTGATATATTTCTGCTGGTATTTTTGTGTTCGAGTTTGCTTCTACTTCAATTCCTTTAGAACTAAGGTGTTCAACTGCTCTATCAAGAGAAATATTTAATTCCCTTAACACTTTATTAAACCTCATTACTTTACTTGTAGCCATATTATAACTAAATTTTCTTCAATATATTTCTCTTTTAAAAAAAGAGTGTTGTTTTATTAAAACAATTATTTTTATGTTCATCTTTAACTGATGTAAAAGATGTTTTTTTAACTAACTTTTATTAGTCATCAAATTCATCTTTTAAAATTCGTACTACTTCTGCAATAGTTTCTTCTTCTAAATCGGTTCTTTTTACTAAGTCGTCAATATCATAACTTAATATACTTCTTGCAGTATCTAAACCTACTTTAGAAAATTCATCAATAATCCAAGCGTCTATTTCGTCAGAAAATTCGGTTAATTCAACATCTTCTTCTACTCCTTCTCTAAAAACATCTATTTCATAGCCTGTTAATTTACCTGCTAAACGAATATTACTTCCGCCTCTACCAATTGCTTTTGATACTTCTTCTGGCTTTAACATTACTTCTGCTCTCATTGTTTCTTCGTTAATTTTAACGGAAGAAACTCGTGCAGGACTTAATGCTCGAGTAATAAATAGTTGCGGATTGCTTGTATAGTTAATTACATCTATGTTTTCGTTGCCTAACTCACGTACAATTCCGTGTATTCTTGCTCCTCTAACACCAACACAAGCTCCAACTGGGTCAATTCTATCGTCATAAGAATCTACCGCTACCTTTGCTTTATCTCCTGGTATTCTTACTACTTTTTTAACGGTAATTAAACCGTCAAAAACTTCTGGTATTTCTTGTTCAAATAATTTTTCTAAAAATTCTGGTGCTGTTCTTGAAAAAATTATTGTGGGTTTATTTCCTTTTAGTTCTACCGATTCAATTACACCTCTTACGCTGTCTCCTTTTCTAAAAAAGTCTGACGGTATTTGTTTTTCTTTAGGCATAATTAACTCATTACCTTCATCGTCTAACAAAATTACAACTCTGTGACGAATATGATGTACTTCCGCAGAATACATTTCTCCTACTAAGTCTTTAAATTGTTTATAGATGTTTGTGTTGTCGTGCTCTTGAATTTTAGAAATTAAGTTCTGTCTTAATGCTAAAATTGCACGTCTTCCTAAGTCAACTAATTTTACTTCTTCGGATACGTCTTCGCCAATTTCAAAGTCGGGTTCGATTTTTCTAGCTTCGGAAAGTTCAATTTCTTCGTTATCATCTTCAGACATTCCATCTGCAACAACAATTCTGTTTCTCCAAATTTCTAAATCTCCTTTATCAGGGTTAATGATAATATCAAAATTATCATCTGATCCAAATTTACGTTTTAATGCCGCCCTAAACACATCTTCTAAGATTGCCATTAGCGTTACACGATCTATCATTTTATCGTCTTTAAAAGACGAAAAAGATTCTATTAATGCAATGTTTTCCATAACATCTGTTTTGTTAAAATTTTATCACCACTTTTGCTTGAACAATATTGTTATAAGCAATTTCTTTTTTTTTCTGAACGGTTACTTTCCCTTTTCCTATAGGTTTAGGTTCTCTTTGTTTCCATTCTAAAACTATTGTATCATTATCTGCTTGTGTTAATTTACCTTCTAGTTTTTCGTCTGAGTGTAATTTAACAGCTAAGTTTCTTCCTATATTTTTTATATATTGTCTTGGTATTTTTAGAGGCGATGTTGCTCCGCAAGAAGCTACTTCTAAAGAAAAATCATGTTCTTCTCTATCTAAATTATGTTCAATTGCACGACTAATACTCATACAATCTTTTACTAAAACGCCATTATCTCCGTCTAAAATTATGCTTATTTTTTGGCTAGAATCAATAGAAAAATCGATTAAAAACAGATGTTTATTTTCATCTAAACCACTTTGAAGCAAATCATTAACTTTATCTTTAAACATTGGAAATCGAATATAAAAAGAGGGGACTTCACGTCCCCTCATTATTTAGAAATATACATAATAATGTGGTGCAAATATACGTTTTTTTATTTAAACACCTAAATTATTTTCTTTTTGTTAATTTTTTTATATATTTACGATAGTTTATTAACCTTAGCAAATTTATATTTATGAAGCGAATATTAGTACCTACGGACTTTTCATTACATGCAGAAAATGCACTACGTGTTGCTGCTAATTTAGCTAAAAAACATAATGGTGAAATATACTTACTACATATGCTTGGGCTTCCTATGCACTTAATGGCTGACAGCAATACGATACCTGATAATTTTAGTTCTAAATCTGCTGGCGGACCACCTGAAGCTCTATTTTTTATAAAAATGGCACATAAAAGATTTCAGGAGGTTTTAAATTCTGATTTTTTGAAAGACATCACTGTACATGAAACGATACAAAACTATCAAGTTTTTGAAGGAATTATAGATTCTGCTCACAAGCACAATGTGGATTTAATTGTAATGGGATCACAAGGAGCAAGCGGCGTAAAAGAAATGACTATTGGGTCTAATACCGAAAAAGTAGTGCGAACCTCAAACATACCTGTTTTGGTGATTAAAAAAACACATACTGAATTTGATTTAAATGATTTAGTTTTTCCTAGTGAATTTACTAATGAGTATAAGGATTCATTTTTAAAAGTAGTTGATTTTGCTAAAAAGATAAATGCTAAAATGCACTTATTAATGGTAAATACACCTAATAAATTTATAACTACGGATCAAGCCGAAGAAAGAATGAATGAGTTTATTAAAGATGTCAATTTAGATAACTATACGCTTAATATTTATAATGAAGTTTCTATTGAAAAAGGTATTTTAAGTTTTTCAAACGCAATAAAAGCAGACATTATCGCAATGAGCACACATGGTCGCAAAGGGTTATCACATTTTTTTAATGGTAGTTTAAGTGAGGACTTAGTAAATCACGCAAAAAAACCTGTTGTTACCTTTAAAATGTAATACGCTTTTTTTTTAAACTACATTTCAAATTATTATCAACAGATCAAGACTTCTTAAAAAACGTGTAATTTTAAATTTATAAAAAAGATTTACTAAAAGGTTGCTTGTTTAGTAAATATACTTATATTTGCCGACATTTTATTAACAAAAATAAATTCGCTATGTACGCAATTGTAGAAATAGCAGGGCAACAATTTAAAGTTGTAAAAGACCAAAAAGTGTTTGTTCATCGTTTAGGAGCAGAAGAAGGAAGTAAAATTTCTTTTAACAATGTTCTTTTATTAGATCACGATGGAGATGTAACTTTAGGCGCCCCAGCTATAAACGGAGCTTCAGTAGAAGCAAAAGTTTTAAAACACCTTAAAGGAAACAAAGTTATTGTTTTCAAAAAGAAAAGAAGAAAAGGCTATCGTGTAAAAAACGGTCACAGACAGGCTCTTACTGAAATTTTAATTGAAGAAATTACTGCAACTGGAACTAAAAAATCTGCTCCAAAAAAAGAAGTTAAAAAAGCAGAACCTAAAGCAATTAAAAAAGAAGCTAAAGTTGTAACGCCTAAAAAAACATCTGCAAAAGGAGATGACTTAAAGAAAATTGAAGGGATCGGTCCTAAAATTGCTGAAACATTAGCAGCAGCAGGTATCATCACTTTTGTTGATTTAGCAAAAGCAGATCCAGCTAATATTTCTGAAATTATTGAAGGTGTTCGCGGAAATCACATACCATTATCTTGGCCAAAACAAGCTAAAATGGCTGCTGATGGAAATTGGGACGAACTTAAAGTTTGGCAAGACAACGTAAAAGGAGGCGTTGAGTAATCAATACTCTCTAAATTAAAATATTTATTAACAAATAAAAACCTATAAGAGATGGCTCATAAAAAAGGAGTTGGTAGTTCGAAAAATGGTAGAGAATCAGAATCAAAACGTTTAGGCGTTAAGATTTTTGGAGGACAAGCTGCTATTGCCGGAAATATCATAATCAGACAAAGAGGAACTACACATAATCCAGGTGAAAATGTGTATATGGGAAAAGATCATACTTTACACGCTAGAGTCGATGGTCTTGTAAAATTCACAAAGAAAAGAGATAATAAATCTTATGTTTCTATAGTTCCATTTGAAGCTTAGCAATTAAGTTTTCAATAATAAAAAAACCTCTTCATTAACTTGAAGAGGTTTTTTTATGTTGTTTTAAACACCTACGGTAGGGTATTTTTGTATATTTGCGTTATACAAAAGGTGAGCGTAAATTTTAACTCTGAAAAACAAAAATAATAATGAAAAATCTTTTAATTTTAGGGATGTTTTTAATCAGTAATTTTTTGTTTTCTCAAGGAGAAGCAAATAACTGGTATTTTGGAAGAAACGCAGGTATTAGCTTTTCAAGTGGAACTCCTGTTGCTATTTCTGGAGGTCAATTAAATACGTTAGAAGGATGCACCAGTATTTCTAGCCCAACTGGTAATTTATTATTTTACACTGACGGCAGTATTGTTTGGGATAAAAACCATAATATAATGCCAAATGGAACAGGGTTAAACGGAGACGAATCAAGCACATCATCAGCATTAATTGTCCCAAAACCTAACGACCCTAATATTTATTATATTTTTACTGTCGATGAACCTCACCATAATGATACAGCAGCGCAGATAAATGGATTAAATTATTCGGCAGTAGATATTACATTAAATGGCGGTGACGGTGATGTTATTGTTGCTGAAAAAAATATAGCATTAATAACTTATAATACTTCGGATACCGTAGAATCTAAATATAAGTGTTCTGAAAAAATAACCGCTGTTAAAAGTGCCGATTGCTTATCTTTTTGGGTAGTTACTCATTTTGTAGATAAATATTACAGTTTTAATGTAAGTAATTCAGGAGTTAATACCGCTCCTATTGTTAGCAATACACCAACAACAGTGCCTCTTAATGGGTACCGAAGAAACGCAATAGGATATTTAAAGGCATCACCTAATGGTGATAAATTAATTGTTGCCCATAATGGATTCGGAACAGTTACGGGCGGTAATTCTCCAGGAGGAGTATTTTTATATGATTTTAATGCAAATACAGGTGTTGTTAGTGGAGAGTTAGAATTATACTCGCAAGCTAACGGAAATAACCCATATGGAGTAGAGTTTTCGACTAGTGGAAATAGGGCATATGCTACTATTAGAAATACTGCTAATGGTAGCTCTGAATTAATTCAATATGATTTAACTGCAGTAAATATTCCTGCATCACAAGC
Source organism: uncultured Kordia sp. (assembly GCA_964635575.1). Lineage (GTDB taxonomy): Bacteria > Bacteroidota > Bacteroidia > Flavobacteriales > Flavobacteriaceae. Next base: position 7,941 of record CAZWNY010000063.1, read on the forward strand.
TAGTATTAATGTAAGTTTTACTTTTGCTGCTGGCGCATTACAACTAGGTCCTGATGGTAAAATATATAGAGCATTATTAGATTTTAGCACTAATAATGGACCTTCTCTAGGGGCTATTAATAATCCTGAATTATTAGGTATTGCTGTAAATTATATAGAAAATGCAGTAGTTTTAGATATGCCAAGTACAGGGGTTATTGAAAAATCAACATTAGGGTTACCTCCTTTTATTCAATCTCTTTTTGTTCAACCTATAGATATTATTCAAAATGGAATAAACACTACTAGTCTAGATTTATGTGATGGAGATAGTTACACATTAGTTGCTGACAATATTACAGGTGGCACTTATACTTGGACACTTAATGGATCTCCTTTAACCAATACGCCACCACTTAATGAATTTGATGCAACAAATGCAGGTATTTACCTTGTTGAAATTAACCCTAACAACGGAGGCTGCCCATATAACGGACAAGCAGAAGTAACTTTAGTTCCGCTTCCAAGTATTAACCCAATTACTCCTTTAGAATCTTGTTTTGACCCAACAGACGGATTAAGTACTTTTACTTTATCCGATGCTGACCTAGAAGCAATAAACGGACAAGCAAATGTTATTGTGTCTTATCATGATAATTTAGCAGATGCTGAAAGTGGAACTAGCCCACTTCCTGTTAGCTACGATTTGGCAGGAGGAACTATTTTTGTTCATTTATTAAATACCATTACAAATTGTATAAACACAACTACTTTAAATTTACTAGTAAACCCACTACCTATTTTAACTTCAACAGTATTTTTAGAGCAATGTGATGATGATACCGATGGTATTACCGATTTTAATTTAACTGAAACAAACGAATTATTATCTATAAATTACACTAGTGAAACCTTTATTTTTTATAATAGTTTAGCGGATGCTTTAGCCAATAATACTCCAATATTAAATCCTATAAACTTTACAACAGGAGCAACAACCGTATTTGCAAGTGTAACTAATGACAATGGTTGTATAAGTTATGGTGAAATTAATTTAATAGTAGGTTTGTCTCAAATACCAAATACATTTCAACTAACACATCAAGTATGTGATGACGATTTTGATGGAATTACAACTTTCGACTTTAGTTCTACAACCACGCAAGTAATTGCATTATTCCCTTTAGGAGCAAACATCTCGGTAAGTTATTATGAAACACAAGCAGATGCATTAGCAGAAATAAATGAAATTTTAGACATCAGTAATTACAACAATACCACACCACACGTACAAACCATTTGGATTCGTGTAGATAGTGACGATGTAAACGCTTGTTTAGGTTTAGGAGAACACATAACCCTAACCGTAAACCCATTACCTGCAATAAACAGTATACCAGCGGAACTAATAGGATGTGGTGATCTTTTAACCGTCGATTTCGATTTAGATAGCATCACTTCAGACGCATTAGGAGGCGTAACCAATGTTGTAATTACGTATCACGGAAGTCAATCAGACGCAGATAATGCAATAGGTCCATTAACAAGTCCACACAATGCAATTACTAATACTACAATATATATTAGAGCAGAAAACACTATAACAGGATGTTTTCAAACACTAATGGGTTTCGAATTAATTGCACACCCAAATCCAACAATTATCGCAGCACCTAATCCTCTTATTTTATGCGATAATGATGGTGTTTCTAACGGATTTACAATTTTGAATTTAACCGATAGCGAATATGAAATAAGAGGACCAAGTACCACAGGTTTTTCGGTTAGCTATTTTACAGTACACACTGATGCCTTTTTAGGAACAGGAGCCAGCTTAATTGCTGACCCAATCAACTTTACCAACACCATAAACCCACAAATTATTTATGTTCGTGTAGAAAGTAATACTACAGGATGTTTCAGTATTGCAGAATTAGAAGTAGAAGTACTAAGTTCCCCACAAACCCAAACCTTAACTCCATTATTTGAATGTGATCCAGACAATGATGATTTTGTAACCACTTT
>CAZWNY010000064.1:0-9720 GCA_964635575.1 uncultured Kordia sp.
CGCTTGGAAAGCGTGTATGCGTTAATAGCGTATCGAGGGTTCGAATCCCTTCCTCTCTGCAAAAAAAATGGTTTTTTAGTTGTTTCTCAAACAAATAAAAAACCATTTTTAACATAAACATTCACACATATTGATTTTATTAACAAAAATGCTCACAAACTTTAAGGCAGCATCAATTTTTATCAAAAAAATGTAACAAATGATAATACGGATAGTCTTATTAATAAGTTCAGGTTAAATTTAGATTAAAAAACACAACATCAAATATGTTAGAAATCAAAAACTTACATAAATCCTATCCAATAGGTAAAGATAGTATCCACGTTTTAAAAGGCATCAATTTATCAGTTCAAGCAGGAGAATTGGTTGCTATTATGGGATCTTCGGGTTCGGGAAAATCTACTTTATTAAATATTATTGGCATGTTAGACGAACTAAGCGAAGGTAACTACACCTTAGACAACGTACCAATTGTTAACCTAGACGAAAAAAAAGCAGCACAGTATCGAAATAAATTTTTAGGATTTATTTTTCAATCCTTTAATTTAATTAATTATAAAAACGCTTTAGAAAATGTAGCATTACCTTTATATTACCAAGGATATAAACGAAAAGAACGCACTGAAAAAGCATTGTTTCATTTAGAAAAAGTAGGACTAACAGATTGGGCAAAACATTTACCTAGTGAACTTTCAGGAGGACAAAAACAACGTGTAGCTATTGCAAGAGCATTAGCCGCAGATCCAAAATTATTACTAGCAGATGAGCCAACAGGAGCTTTAGACACTAAAACATCGTATGAAATAATGGATTTTATTCAGGAGTTAAATGACGAAGGAAAAACCATTTTAATTGTAACCCATGAAGAAGATATTGCCAATATGTGTAAACGTATTGTTCACCTAAAAGACGGAGTTATTATGGAAGACAAATACATAACGCAAGTAAGAGCATCACAACATGTTTGATATAGACCTTTGGCGAGAAGTTTTTCAGAGCATGAACATGAATAAAACCAGAACTTTATTATCTGGTTTCACCGTAGCTTTTGCCATTTTATTATTCACGTTGTTATTTGGTATTGCAAACGGATTAGAAAACACCTTTAATGGCTTTTTTAAAGACGACGCAACCAATACTATTTTTATAAGTTCCGGCAAAACAACTAAGCCATTTAATGGATATAAAGCAGGACGAAAAATTCAATTTAAAAATGAAAACTATCAATCTATAAAAAAAAAACACGGTAATAAAATACAGTATATTACTTCAAGAAAATACAATAGCTTTTCTGCATCTTATAAATCAGAAAAAAACACATATAATATACGAGCTGTACATCCTGAGCATCAATTTTTAGAAAAAACATTGATGTATAGCGGACGTTACATTAACATCAAAGATTTACAAGAAAAAACAAAAGTAATTGTAATTGGACGTTTAGTAGCAGAAGATTTATTTATTAAAGAAGAAGCTTTGGGCAAATACATAAACTTGGAAGGAATACAATATAAAGTAGTCGGTGAGTTTCGCGATGATGGTGGCGACAATGAAGAACGTATTATTTACATGCCATTATCTACCGCACAACAAATATATGGAAACAATGATTATGTAGACGCAATTAACCTAGGATACAATCCTGAAATGAATTTTGACCAAGCCATATCATTTAGCAAGCTATTAACCCGGCAACTAAAAAAACAATTTAATGTTTCTCCGCGAGACCAACGTGCAATACGTGTGCATAATTTAGCAGAAGAGTCTAAAAACGTAAACCAAATGACAAGCGTTTTAGGAATTCTAATCCTAGTTATTGGCATGGGAACTTTAATAGCAGGAATTGTAGGTATAGCCAATATTATGATTTTTGTAGTAAAAGAACGCACTAAGGAATTAGGAATTAGAAAAGCACTAGGGGCACAACCAAAATCTATCGTAACTATGATTATGTTAGAAGCTATTTTAATTACCTCATTAGCAGGTTATTTTGGGTTATTATTAGGCATGGGAATACTAGAGTTAATTGGCGACAGTTTAAAAAAGTATTTTATAACCAACCCAAGTGTAAGTACAGGATTAATAATAGGAGCAACGATTATTTTAATCACATCAGGAGCTATTGCAGGATATTTACCCGCAAAAAAAGCATCCAAAATAAAACCGATTGTAGCACTAAGAGACGAGTAATTATGTTAAAGTTTTTAATAAATAAAGATACTTGGCAAGAAATTTACGATAGCTTAAGTAAAAATAAGTTTCGTACTATCATCACCATGATTGGTGTTTGGTGGGGTATCTTATTACTTATAAGCTTGTTGGGTTCTGCTCGTGGCATGGAAAACTCATTCAACCGTATGTTTGGTAATTTTGCAACCAATTCGGTTTTTGTTTGGGCACAAAGCACTAGTAAACCGTTTAAAGGGTTTCAAGAAGGCAGACGCATACAACTAAAGCTTCGTGATGCAGAAATAATAAAAAAAGAAGTTAAAGGCATTGAGTTTGTAGTGCCACGAAACCAAAGTAGCGCATTGATAATACGCAAATTTCAATCGGGTAATTTTGGAGTTTATGGTGATTATCCTTTATTAGATAAAGTCCAAAAAAAGAAAATAATGTACGGCAGGTTCATCAACCAAAATGACATTAACGATAATCGAAAAATAGTCATTATTTCAGAAGATATTTACAAACAATTGTTTGAGAAAGATGAAGATGCTATTGGGCAACACATACAATTAAACAGCATCAACTTCAAAGTAGTAGGTGTTTTTAAAAAAGGCATGATGAGTGGTGGTCCGCAAGGAGACATACACATCCCGTTTACTACGTTTCAAAAAGTATATAATACAGGAAATAATATGAGTTGGATGATGATTACCGGAAAACCTGAATATAGCATCAAACAAATAGAAAAAGATGCTAAACTAATTTTGAAAAACCTACATAAAGTACACCCAAAAGATAAACGCGCATTTGGGAGTTTTAACTTAGGTAAAATGTTTGAGAAAATGACAGGTTTTTTAAAAGGAATGCAGTTTTTAACTTGGTTTGTAGGTATTGCGACCCTAATAGCAGGAGTATTTGCAATTGGCAACATACTATTGATTACCGTAAAAGAACGTACCAAAGAAATTGGTATTCGTAGAGCATTGGGCGCAACACCATTCGAAATTAAACGACAAATAGTAATGGAAGCAGTAACACTAACCTTAATTGCAGGCTTATTAGGTATTATTTCTGGAGGATTAATACTAATGCTTATTGATGCCTTGGCAGGTCAAGGACCAGATGCCACATTAGTAAATCCATCCGTATCTATACCAATCGTATTTTTTGCACTCGCTATTTTGATCATATTAGGTACATTAATAGGTTTAATACCAGCACATAAAGCAACAAGCATAAAACCAATAGAAGCATTAAGAGAAGAATAATAATCAATAATAAAATAATAATAAATTATGAGTAACTGGATAAAAATAGGATTAGTAGTTGTTACGTTACTATTGCTAGCAATGGTAATGAATTTTTTTGTAGATAAAAACTCTAAAGATGTAGAAGAATTTACTACAGAGCAACCTTTTAAAACAACCATTGCACGAAAAATTGTAGCTACCGGTAAAGTAAACCCCGAAGAAGAAATAGAACTAAAACCTCAAATTTCAGGAATTATAGATCAGATTTTAGTACAAGAAGGTGATGTTGTAAAAAAAGGCGACTTAATTGCACGTATTCGTGTAGTGCCAGACGCACAAAACTTAGCCAGCTCAAGAGGCAGAATGCAATCTTCTAGATTATCTACCGATAATTCAAAAATATTATACAACCGTAACAAAGCGCTCTTTGAAAAAGGAGTGATATCAAAACAAGATTTTGAAAATAGCGAATTAGCATACAACCAAGCAAAACAAAACTTAATTCAAGCACAAAACGATTATCAAATTATTAAAAAAGGATCTATTTCTGGATCTGGCAGTACAGCAAACACCAATATTCTTGCTCAAATTTCAGGAACAATTTTAGAAATACCAGTACGTGAAGGTTACCAAGTAATACAAAGCAACACTTTTAACGCAGGTACAACTATTGCTACAATTGCCGATATGAGTAAAATGATTTTTGAAGGAAAAGTAGACGAATCTGAAGTAGGGAAATTAAATAAAGGACTTAAAATAATCGTAAAACTAGGAGCCGTTGAAGGTAAAGAATTTCCAGCAACACTAACTTTTGTCGCCCCAAAAGGAAATGAAGAAAGCGGAGCAGTACAATTTACTATAAAAGCCGATGTTACTATAGACAAGGACACTTATATACGTGCAGGTTATAGTGCAAATGCTGATATTAAATTAGAAAAAAAAGATTCCGTTTTAGCCATAAAAGAAGCATTACTACAATTTAATAGAGTTACCGAAAAACCATTTGTAGAAATAGAAACTAAAAACCAGAAATTTAAAAAGAAAAACGTGAAATTAGGGATTTCTGATGGTATAAATGTAGAAATTTTAGAAGGCGTAAAAGAAGGCGATAAAATAAAAATTTGGAATAAAACCACAAAAGAAGACGAAGAAGCAGAAGAAAATTAAGATTTGTAATTTTTTTAAATCCTAAAAAACTAATATCAAATAACGTTGACAATTAACTTCCAACGGATTAAACTTTAATATAAATGAAAAAAAACATATCAATTTTAATGTTACTGCTTACTACACTAACATTTGCACAAAACAAAAAATGGACATTAAAAGAATGTATTTCTTATGCGTTCGAAAATAACATATCCGTAAAACAAACCCAACTAACTCAGCTAACTAACCAGCAAGATTTAATAGCTGCAAAAGGGCAGTTTTTACCTTCATTAGGCGCAAACATTTCGCAATCAGTAAATTTTGGAAACGCAGAGCTTTTTCCAGGTAACTTTGTAGAAAGAACCTTTCATTCCTCTAACGCAGGATTAAATGTATCACAAAACATTTTTAATGGCTTTAGAACTGTTAATTTATACAAACAAGCAGAATTAAATATAGAACAAAGTAACATAGAATTAGATAGAATAAAGGACGACATTGCATTAAACGTAGTCAATAACTATTTAAATATTTTATTTAATCATGAAAACCTAAACATCGCTAAGTTTCAGTTAACATTTACTAAAAAACAATTAAAAAGGATACAAAAACTAGTAGATGCAGGAGTACAACCGCTTGGAGATTTATACGATATTGAAGCTACAAAAGCAAGAGATGAACAAAGTGTCGTATCCGCAGAAAACAACTTAATACTCGCAAAACTAAGTTTAGCACAGTTATTACAAATTCCTACTGAAGGTTTTGATGTTGCCAATGTAGATGTTAGTTTGCCAACATTTGATTTATTATATAAAAATAGCACACCAATATATGAAGCGGCAATTGCAAATAGAAACGAAGTAAAGTCAGCAGAAAAAGGAATAGAAATTGCTAGAATAGGAGAAGAAATTAATAAAAGTGGCTACTTACCAAGTTTATCTTTTAGCTACGGCTTTAATTCGGCAGCTAACTTTTCAAACCTAAGAAATGCTAATTCTTATTTTCAACAAATGAATGAAAACAAAGGGCATAATTTACGTTTAAACTTAAATATTCCTATTTTTTCTCGATTTCAAAATAAAACAGCAGTCGAAAAAAGTAAAATACAGCAAGAAAACGCAAAACTAAACTTAGACCAAGTAAAAATAACATTAAGAGCCAATATAGAAAGAGCCTTTACCGATGCTAAATCAGCGTTAAAAGCCTATCAATCTGCAAAAAAATCGGTAAATGCACAAGAGTTATCTTTTAAAAATACTGTAGAACGATTTAGTATTGGAGCAGCAAACTCTTTCGACTTAGACCAGTCACGTAATCAATTAGTAAACGCAAAAGCATCTTTAACAAACGCAAAATACGACTTTGTGTTTAAAACCAAAGTACTCGATTTTTATACCGGAAAATCGTTACTTGATTAAATGTAAAAAATATTGTTTTTCTTCATAAAATCATTTTTATCTTACAAACAACAAAGAGCTTAATTTGTAGCAAAGCGGTTTTTATTTTTTCTCCTTAGGTTTAAAGACAAAAGCACTTGGGTAGTTTTTAGAAATTATATGTAAAGCACTATCAGCATCTAACCGATTTCTATATTTTCCAACTTGAACTTTATAATTAGGGGTCTCATAAAATATTTGAGAATAATCTGAAAATTGAGTTCTACAAACAGACAATACTTTTTTGGCATTAGCAATGTCTCCTGAAAACACTTGTATTACAAAATAATTTTTAATATTACCATTGTTAATCAATCGCTTACGTTCTTTTAGAACACGTTGTATTTTTTCGTTTTGAGACGTTTCTTGAGCAGTTACAGAAAAAGAAAAGAGACACAATAAAATTGCGAAAATTAAAAACCTAGAATTATTCATAACTAATTATTTTAAAGCAAAAATACATCATCTAAAAGGTTTATTTCTTTAAAAACCTTATTTAGAATCTGTATAAATTAATATTAACACTTCTTAACATTTTCATAAACAATATTAAAATATTATTTTTGTCCATAGATTTTTAAAATCTACTAATAGTAAGAAGATTAGCAAAAAGGCAAAAGAAACAATCGTGCCAAAATCGAATAATTACGCTAAATTTATTTTTAGAAAACATTAATAAACTATAGATATAACAAAGATGAAAAAGGTTAATTACCACAATTTAACGTCTAAATTACTAAGTATTTGCTTATTAATTTTGTTAGCATTTACAACTACAGCCTCTGCACAAGCAGACCCTGTGAAAGGAAAAGCATTATTTAATACAAATTGTGCCGCATGTCACAGACTAGATAAACCATCTACAGGTCCTTTATTAAGAGGTATTACTGAAAAAAGAGAAACAGAATGGTTACATCTTTGGATTACAAACAGTAGAAAACTAATTGATAGTGGAGATGCAGATGCAATAGCAATTTTTCAAGAATATAATGAGGTTCCAATGACAGCTTTTCCTCAATTATCTAAAGAAGATATTGATAATATATTAGCATATACAGCACAACCAAAACCAGAAAAAAAAGAAGTAGTTCCTCTACCAGGAGAATCCTCTAGTAATACTGAAGGCTTAAATACAAATGTAATTTTAGGGGTCTTAGTTTTAGTGCTAGCTATTTTGGCAGCAATGTTATATTTAGTGAATAAAACACTAAAATCAATAGCAGATAAAAGCGGAATTGTAATCAAAAAAAATACTCCTATCTGGAAAGTATTTGCAAAAAATCAATTTTTAGTATTAGTGTCAATTCTTTTATTTGTGTTACTTGCAGCATACCATGCATTTGGGTTCTTTATGCAAATAGGTGTTGATCAAGGATACCAGCCAGTACAACCAATACATTTTTCTCACAGAATACATTCAGGAGACAATAATATTGATTGTAAATATTGTCATTCCAATGCACGAGTAAGTAAAACTTCAGGTATACCTGCATTAAATGTATGCATGAACTGTCATAAAACTATTGATGAAGTATCTGAAAAAACTGCAACATCCGAATATTCTAAAGAATTTTATGATGCAGAAATTCAAAAACTATATGACGCCGTAGGATGGACGGGAACTAAATATGAAGGAGAACCAAAACCTGTAAAATGGGTTAGAGTACATAATTTACCTGATTTTGCATACTATAATCACTCGCAACACGTAAGCGTAGCAGGTTTACAATGTCAAGAATGTCATGGAGAAGTAGAGAAAATGGAAATCTTAGAGCAACACGCCTCATTAACAATGAATTGGTGCTTAGATTGCCATAAAACAAAAAAAATAAATATGAAAGATAACGCGTATTACGACAAAATTCACGACCAATTAAAGAAAAAATACGGTGTAGATAAATTTACCGTAGCTCAAATGGGTGGTTTAGAATGTGGTAAATGCCATTATTAATAAATTACTAAGAAAAAAAATTGTATTTTTAAGTTGTTCAATCATTGAGAACCATTTAATTTTTAAATCATTAAATATAAAATATGGCATCAAACAAGAAATACTGGAAAAGTGTTGAAGAGCTTGATAAAAACTCAGTAGTTGACTCCGTTCAACAAAAAGAGTTTTTACAAGAAATTCCTGTTGATGAATTTTTAGGAGATAAAGAAGCTCTTGAAACATCATCTACAACACGTAGAGACTTTCTTAAATATGTTGGATTTAGTACTGCTGCAGTTTCATTAGCAGCATGTGAAGGACCTGTAATAAAATCAATCCCTTACATAGTACAACCAGAACAAGTTCGTCCAGGTGTAGCGGACTACTACGCAACTACAATTGCAAACGGTTTCGATTTTGCAAGTATCTTAGTAAAAACAAGAGAAGGTCGTCCAATTAAAATTGAGCCAAATAAATTGGCAAAAATTAAAGGAGGAACAAGCGCACGTGTGCAAGCATCAGTACTATCATTGTATGATAGTATGCGTTTAAAACAACCTATGATAAATGGTAAAGCAACGGATTGGGAAAACTTTGATAAAGGAATTTCTACAGAGTTAGCAAAACTATCTGAAGCAGGAAAAGAAATTGTGCTATTAACACAAACTTTTGCAAGCCCATCAACAACACGTTTAATTACAGAATTTAAAGCTAAATTTGGAGCAGTACGTCATGTAATATATGATGCAATTTCTGAATCAGCAACTTTAGATGCTTATCAAGAAAAATACGGAGAAAGAGGTTTGCCAGATTTCGATTTAGAAAAAGCAGATTTAATAATTTCTGTAGGTGCAGATTTCTTAGGAGATTGGCAAGGAGGAGGTTTTGAAGCGGCTTATACTAAAGGAAGAGTTCCTGAAAACGGAAAAATGTCACGTCACGTACAGTTTGAGTCCAACATGTCTTTAACTGGAGCAAATGCAGATACTCGCATACCATTAACACCTTCACAACAAAAAGTAGTATTAGCTAAATTATATGGTTATATTACTGGCTCTGCAGTAAACGGAAAATTACCAAAGCATATTGATGCAATGGTTCAAAAATCAGCTACTGAATTAAAAAAATACGGCAGTAGAGCAGTAGTTTTAACAGGCATTCAGGATAAAGACGCACAATTAGTCGCCTTAGCAATCAACGAAGCATTGTCTAGTAATGCATTTAACAAAGCAACTCCATTAAAAACAAGACAAGGTAGCGATACAGCAGTTAATCAACTATTTACCGACATGAAATCAGGTAAAATAGGTGCGATAATCATGTCTGGTATTAATCCAGTATATACATTAGCAAATGGTAAAGAATTTGCTAATACTTTAAAGAAAGTTCCCTTAACAGTATCTTTTACAGAGAGAGAAGATGAAACTTCTGGATATGTAAATTATTTAGGTGCAACTCCACATTATTTAGAATCTTGGGGAGATGTAGCATTTAAAAAAGGAAGCTACAGTTTAATGCAACCAACAATAAACCCATTATTTGATACCCGTCAATTTCAAGATTCATTATTAAAATGGATAGGAAGTAATGATTCATATCAAAACTATATTAAACAAACTTGGTCAACAGGTTTCTTAGGAAGCTCTTCTTGGAACAAAGCATTGCATGACGGTGTTTTAAATACTCCAGTAGTAGCAATTAAAGATGAAAGCAGTGCGATTGAAGTTGATACTACTAATTTAAGTGCCGCAGTTTCTAAATTAGCAAACACAACATCTAGTGGATT
>CAZWNY010000065.1:0-9617 GCA_964635575.1 uncultured Kordia sp.
TTGAATCACAATACGGACTACTTGCATAATTAATAGAAATTGTTGGTAAAGCAGTAATTGTAATTATACCTGTTTCTGATAGATTTGTAGCGCATCCTACTGTAGTAACAGTATAATTAAATACCCCTGTAATAGTTGGTGTGCCACTTATGGTAAAAATTCCTGCCACATAATTACTGGTTAACCCTGTTGGTAATCCTATTACAGTAACTCCAGTAGCTCCTCCTCCTATTGTAGTGTAAGTTATATCTGTTATTGGTAAATTTTCACAAATATTTTGATTATTATTAGCTGTATTTAATGATAAAACACAAGGGCAGGCATTTATAGTAACTATCGCTTCTTGTATGAATTGACAACCAAATTCATCTGTTGTTGTTAATGTATAAGTAAATGGTCCTGTTCCATTAAGAAATGGTCCGACAGTAGGGTTATTTGTTAACTCAGTACCCGAACATACAGACCCTGTTGAACAGGGATCTGGACCAGGATCTGTAATACTAACACTTACTGTTGTCTGTACCGGTAATGTAGGGGCTCCTGTTGGAGATGTCCATGTCATTGAAATTAAATCAGGTGTTATTGTTTCTTGAGCGCCATAACAAGCTTGTGGAAAACTTAAAGACCAATTATCAATAAATCCATCATCACTCGATAGAGTATCGGTAATGCGTAAAGTCCATATACCATTTAATGCAACACCATTTAAAGCTGTAAATGGGTTTGTTGTATTATAAGACAATGAAGGGTCGTAATAGTTGCCAGATTCACAAGTTCCTGAATATGCAGCACAACCACTGCCAATAGGTGGCGCTGTTAACTGTGTAGCTGTGGTCCAATTAACTCCGCCAGATGGCACTACAGTATAAGTTGCTGAGCAACCAAATTGTCCGTTATCTGAACCATTTACACAACTTCCAAATTTTGTAACACCACCATGAGTATCATAAACTCTTACTATAACTCCAGAAGGGGAAATTAATTCAATTTCTAAATCTCCAGAATAAGAATGCTCTATATCAAAGGTCAGCATAGGATAACAGCTAGGTGTTACTGTATCTCCGACAGGAAAAACACCTGTAAAGTCTAACGTAGTGTCAAAGCTTACATTTATGTTATCCGGTAGTGCAACACTAGCTCCAATAGCGGTTGGGGTATATTGAGTTTCTGTTTGAGAAGAGGCAATACCTGTTAAAGTGATAAAGTCATTACAGTCTACATTATATGATATTGGAGTGTTTGAAAGATTAGTATCGGGTAGTATTCTAATTATTTTTTGGACAGCATTTGTACTAGCACACCCTAAAGGATCTACTGTAGTATTATCATCTCTAACAATTAAATGTGCAATATATATTTCTGATGTATTAGCATACGTATGAGTTGTTGTTGGGGTTGTTGTTGTAGCAGTATTACCATCTCCAAAATCCCAATTATAAGATGCTATTGTGGTTCCTGCCGATGAAGTCGAATTTGATCCATCAAAAGCAACTGTTAGCGAACCAGGGGCTGTTGCGTTTGGTGAGCAAATATCTAAAGTACTCGTATCTACTATAGCGGCAGTAGGATTTGAACATGTTAATATTGCAGAAATAGTTGCTTTCCAGCCAATTTTCTGATTAATGCTACTTGATACAAATTTAAAAGTAACACAACCATCAGGACTAGATGATATAAGTTCAAAATGAGTTTTTTTACCAAATAAAAACCCATCAGGATCACCTTCACTTGTGCGACTATTCCAAAAACTTAAGTAATCCGAAATAATAATTTCTTTATATTCCGTGTTACCCACAACAGTTCCAGCATTTTTTATGTCCAAATAATGAAAAGATAATTTTATTTTTTCATTATTTGATTCAGGGCAAAAAGTAATTACATTGCTTTTTTCTAAATTTTTATTTAGTTCACCATTGTCAGTAAATATTCCTGAATTTGTTGTTTGAACACCTGTATTTTCAAACATTTTATAAGTTTGACCAACAGAAAAACTACTCATTAATAATAGGACTAATAACAGTAAATTAATTTTATTATTCATAACTTAATTGATTTTATATAGTTGCTATGTTATTTAATTACTTAAATCACAAATAAAACAAACAAACACATTTATGAAATGTAAATATATATAAATTATTTGCATATTAAGTATTAAAGCACATTAAACACTTATTTCCTTACCTTTTCTTTTTCAATATTTTTATCTTATTTTTGTGCTAATTTATTACAAATGAAAAACATTCAAAAAAAAACACTACACGATTTAGAGTTTAAAACAATATTAGAGCAAACCCTTGTTTTTACTAGTACTGATTTAGGTAAACAAGCGGTTTATAATATTGTACCGTTTACAGAAGAAGTATTGTTAAAAAAAAACTTACAACAAACACAAGAATACGTATCTTCATTTGAGAATGAAAACACAATACCTGCTCATTTTTTCGAAGAAATTTCTAAAGAAATTGAACGTTTAAAAATTGAAAATTATTTTTTAGAAATTGAAAGTTTTAAAAAAATAAAAACAATAGCTGTTGTTTGTAATGAATTAATTTTGTTCTTTAAAAAACATGAAATTTATTATTCCGAATTACAAAATTTAGCATCAACAATAACATATACTAAAAATATTCCTATTAAAATTGATGGGGTTATTAATAAATACGGAGAAATTAAAGACGATTCTTCTTCAGATTTATTATATATTAGAAGACAATTAAAAGGATTAAACGGAAAAATAAATGCCAGTTTTTTATCGGCATTAGTTCATTTTAATAATTTGGGTTTTTTAGACGATATAAAAGAATCTGTAATAGATAATAGGCGTGTTTTAGCAGTTTCTGCAATGTATAAAAAGAAAGTAAAAGGTTCTTTTTTAGGGAGTTCCAAAACAGGAAGTATTGTTTTTATTGAACCACAAGCAACACAACAACTCAATAGAGAATTACAAGATTTATTGCATCAAGAGCGAGAAGAAATTGTAAAAATTTTAAAAACATTAACAAATTCTTTACGAGAATACAGACCTTTGTTGATTGATTATCAGGTATTTTTAACACATATCGATGTAGTTTCAGCAAAAGCAAAATACGCTCTAAAATTACAAGCAATTTTACCTGAAATAACGACTGAAAGAGTTTTGTATTTGCGAGATGCTTTTCATCCTATATTATTTTTAAACAATAAAAACAAAGGTGTAAAAACACATTCACAAACTATTGAATTAGATAATAAAAATCGAATAATTGTTATTTCTGGGCCAAATGCTGGAGGTAAAAGTATTGCCTTAAAAACAATAGGGTTATTACAAGTAATGTTGCAATCGGCGTTTTTAATACCTGTGCATGAACGTAGTAAAATGTGTTTATTTGATCAAATTTTAACTGATATTGGCGACAACCAATCTATTGAAAATCATCTATCGACATATAGTTATCGTTTAAAAAATATGAATGCATTTTTAAGAAAATGTAATGATAAAACTTTGTTTTTAATTGATGAATTTGGTACAGGTTCTGATCCAGAATTAGGTGGCGCACTAGCCGAAAGTTTTTTGGAGGTTTTTTATGAGCGACAAGCATTTGGAGTAATTACCACGCATTATTCCAATTTAAAAATTTTGGCAGATGAATTACCAGAAATGACCAACGGCAACATGTTATTTAACAACCAAACATTAGAACCCACATTTCAATTAGCATTAGGACAACCTGGTAGTTCATTTACTTTTGAGGTTGCAGAAAAAAATGGAATACCATACCGTTTAATTAATAAAGCAAAAAAGAAGATTGAACGTGGAAAAGTTCGGTTTGATAAAACCATTGCTCGTTTACAAAAAGAACGCTATAAATTTGAAAAAACAACTCAAAGTTTATCTTTTTCCGAAGAAAAAAAACGAATAGAAGCTACTAAATTAGAAAAAACAAACCAACGTATTCAAGAAAAATTAGAAAGCTATCAACAACTTTATGATACCAATCAACGTATGATTGCTATTGGAGAAAAGTTTTTTAAACTGGCATCGGATTATAGTAATCAAAATCAGAAAAAAGTATTAATTGGCGAGTTTTTAAAATTTTTAGAAGTCGAAAAATCTAAGCAACCTAAAGTTAATAAAAAAGAAAAGATAATACAACATAAAAAGGATACCGTAATTAAAAAAGAAGTTGAAATAAAGGTAGCCGTTATTAGAGAAAAAAAGAACATTGCAAAAGAAAAAGAAAAACAACAACCCGAAAAACCAAATCATATTTTAAAGGTTGATGATCACGTTAGATTAATAGGTAGTAGAGCAGTTGGCACATTAGAAAAAATAGAACGCAAAAAAGCATTTGTAAACTATGGAACTTTTACCTCGGAATGTAAATTAGCGGAATTAGAACTGATTATGCGAAATAAAGTAAAAAACAATCATAAAAACTAAAAAAGATGCCTTCAAAAAAGCATGAATAAGGAATTAAAAAAAACACAAAAAGAGCAACCATTAAGGGTTGCTCTTTTTGTTTAAATTAGTTTTTTTCATTATTTTAAAGGACCGCCTTTTAAAATATCATCACTCGCATATTCTTCAAACTGTTTAAAGTTGTTTTTAAAAAAATTCGATAATTTATTTGCGGTTTCATAATATGCTTCATCATTATTCCAAGTTTTTTTTGGGTTTAATATTTCGGCAGGTACATTAGGGCAAGTTAATGGGAAATTTAACCCAAAAATAGTGTGTTCGGTATAATCAACATCATTTAATTCTCCACTTATGGCAGCTGTAATCATAGCTCGGGTATATTTTAATTTCATTCGAGTTCCAACACCATAAGGGCCACCTGTCCAACCTGTGTTTATTAACCAAACAGTTACTTCTGCTTCTTGCATTTTTTTACTTAGCATTTCGGCATATTTTGTAGGATGTAAAGGCATAAAAGGAGCTCCAAAACAAGCTGAAAAACTAGGTACGGGTTCTGTAATTCCTGCTTCTGTACCTGCTACTTTTGCGGTGTAACCTGATATAAAGTGATATGCCGCTTGACCTGGTGTTAACTTAGATATTGGAGGTAATACTCCAAATGCATCTGCAGTTAAAAAGAAAATATTTTTAGGTTTTTTTCCTATAGATGGTGTTTGAATGTTATTGATATGATGAATAGGATAACTTACACGTGTGTTTTGTGTAATAGAAATATCTTCAAAATCGACAACCCCATTAGCGTCCATAACAACGTTTTCTAATATTGCACCTTTTTTAATGGCATCATAAATTTCGGGTTCTTTTTCGGCAGATAAATCAATTACTTTTGCGTAGCAACCACCTTCAAAGTTAAATATAGTATTTTCGTTTGTCCAACCATGTTCATCATCACCAATTAATTTACGTTCAGGATCTGCCGATAATGTAGTTTTTCCGGTACCAGACAAACCAAAGAAAATTGCAGTTTCACCATTTTTACCCACATTTGCTGAGCAATGCATTGGTAAAGTATTTTTATATACGGGTAAAATAAAATTTAATGCCGAAAAAACACCTTTTTTAATCTCTCCAGTGTAACCTGTACCGCCAATTAAGGCAATTTTTTTTGTAAAATTTAATATCGCAAAATTGTGTTGGCGTGTACCATCTACTTTTTTGTCTGCCATAAACCCTGGAGCGTTAATTATAGTCCAATCTGGCGTAAAGTTTTCTAATTCTTTTTCCGTAGGGCGTAAAAACATATTATAGGCAAACATGTTTGACCATGGATACTCGTTAATTACACGGATATTTAGTTTGTAATTTTCATCGGAGCAAACATAGCTTTCTCTTACAAAAATTTCTTTTTCTGATAAATAGTTTACTACTTTATCATATAATTTATCAAAGTTTTCTGGGCTAAAAGGTAAATTAATGTCACCCCACCAAACTTTGTTTTCTGTAGCTTTGTCTTTTACAATAAAGCGATCTTTTGGTGATCTTCCTGTAAATTCTCCAGTATTAACAGCTATTGCTCCTAATGATGATTCTGTTCATTGACCTTTTTGCAAAATAATTGCATGCAACTCATCCGAAGATAAATTATATTTAATTTTTGCGTTTTTAATTCCGTACATATCTAACGAAATCATTTTTTTAGTATCATTATTAATCATAATAATAGTTTTTTGTGTTTGTGTTGTTATTTTTTTAGTTTTCAGAAAAAATAGACTGCTAAATTAATGTTTTTTAGGTAATATATTCTTAATCTTTTATTGTTTTTAACAAACTTTTTAACAATAAACCCCAGGCTAAAATTAAAAACAAACCACCAATTGGTGTAATGAAACCTATGGATGAAATATTAAACCCTGTAATTGCTTTTGTTGATAATAAATAGATAGATCCTGAAAAAAACAAGATGCCTAATACAACTATTCTATATATATATAATTTGTTGGTGTTATTTATTTGATTATTTGTTCCTAAAAAGAGCAATAAAAAAACATGGTACATTTGGTATCTAACTCCTGTTTCAAAAGACGATAACTGTTGTATTGTCAATATTTCTTTTAATTTATGTGCGCCAAAAGCCCCTAAAATAATAGCTGAAATTGCTAAAATGGTCGCCGTTATTAAAATTTTTTTATTCATAATAAATTGTTTTACAAAGTTCTATTTTATACTTTCGTGCATCATAATTTATGATTAACACCAAATTTACCACAAAAATGAGAAAAATATTAGTAATAGGCGCAGGAAGATCTGCATCAAATTTAATTACTTATTTAATAAAAAAATCTGTTTTAGAAAACTTACACATTACTGTTGGCGATTTATCGTTAAAAAATGCTGAAGAACACTTAAATAATCATCCAAATGCAACAGCTATTTGTTTAGATATTTTTAAGAAAGATGAGCGTAAAAAAGCAGTTCAAAATGCAGATATTGTAATATCAATGTTACCAGCACGTTTTCATATAGAGGTTGCAAAAGATTGTGTAGCTTACGGAAAACATATGGTTACTGCGTCATATATTAGTGAAGATATGGAGGCTTTAAATGAGAGTGTTAAAGCAAAAGGGCTTGTTTTTATGAATGAAATTGGTTTGGATCCTGGTATTGACCACATGAGTGCCAAACAGGTAATAGATCGTATACAAAAAAAAGGTGGTAAATTGATTTTGTTTGAATCGTTTTGCGGAGGTTTAGTAGCTCCTGAGAGTGATACTAATTTATGGAATTACAAGTTTACTTGGAACCCACGAAATGTGGTTTTAGCAGGACAAGGTGGAAGCGCACAATTTATACAAGAAGGACAATATAAATACATACCATATAACCGTTTATTTAGACGTACCGAATTTTTAGAAGTTGAAAATTATGGAAAATTTGAAGCATACGCTAATAGAGATTCTTTAAAATATCGTAACATTTATGGCTTAAATAATATACCTACTATGTATAGAGGCACTATCCGAAGAGTTGGTTATTCACGCGCTTGGAATATGTTTGTACAATTAGGAATGACCGATGATTCTTACGTCTTAGAAAATTCTGAAAACATGAGTTACAAAGATTTTGTAAATGCTTTTTTACCATATCACCCAACAAATACGGTACGTTTAAAAATGCGTCATGAACTTAAGATAGATCAAGATGATGTAATGTGGGCAAAGCTTTTAGAGCTTGATTTATTTAATCCTGACAAAAAAATAGGCATAAAAAATGCAACTCCTGCCAAAATATTGCAAAAAATATTAGAAAAAAAATGGACACTTGCCCCAGACGATAAAGATATGATTGTAATGTATCATAAATTTGGGTATGAACTAAATGGAGTTAAAAAGAAAATTGATTCTAAAATGGTAATTTTAGGCGACAATCAAACTTTTACTGCCATGTCAAAAACGGTAGGGTTACCTGTTGCAATGGCTACATTACAAATTTTAAACGGTAAAATAACAACTCCTGGTGTACAATTACCAACCAAGGAAGAAGTATATATGCCTATTTTAAAAGAATTAGAGGAATACGGTATTATTTTTAAAGAAACAGAAGGTGAATATGTTGGCTACAATCCAGAAGATTTATAATTTTAACAAAAGCTTTTTAACAATGCCTAATTAACAGTTTTTACAAAGGCTAACAACCCATTAATTACTTCTTGTTGGTTTTCGATATGACTCATATGACCGTCAGGAAGTATTATTTTTTGTGTTGTTGTATTTTCTGTTTGATCTATTAAGTCTTTATAGTCTAAAATAGGATCTTTTTCAGCAATAAACATTAGCTTTTTATAGGGCGAAAAACTGAGTAAAACTTCTCTGTTTTCTCGTATTTTCATTCCTTCTTGTGCTGCAATATAACCTTGTATAGGTGTTTTTAGTGCTTCTTCTTTTATTTTTATAATTTCTTTGGCAAACAAAGTTCTATTTTTTGCTCTAAATAAATTACTGATAGACATCCGTATTAAATTTTTATAATTGGTTTGTACTGCATTAATAGCTTTATTTCGTAATAATTTACGCTCAATACTATCTGCACGAGTAGTCGAATTTAATAACACTAAACCTTTTATATTGTCGGGATACATTTCTGCGAAAGCTAAAGCAACATAACCGCCCATAGAATGTCCTACAAAAATATATTTATATACTTTTAAGTGAAGTAAAACCGCCTGTACAGCATTTGCCATTAGTTCCATACTATGTAGATAGCCGATACATTCGGTTTTTCCATGACCTAATAAATCAATAGTAATTACTCTGTTTTTATGTAATAAATGAGGTTTTATAGCATTCCACATAGTAGAGTTTTCTAAAAAACCGTGTAGCAATACTATCGCTGTTCCTTTACCTTGATCTGTAAAAGAAATTTGTGCTTCTTTATAATTTATTTTCGGCATATTTTTTTTTATAACCTCTGTATAAAATATAGGCAACCGCTGCTAATAAAATATAAGGTATCGCCATTAAATATACAATACCTTCATTTATGCCTTCGGCAAGAGATTGATTGCCCATGTTTTCTAGTTGCGCTCTACACATTGCACATTGCGCATTTAAACTAAAAGTGAAAAGTAAAACGGTAAAGAATAAAATTATTTTTTTAAGCATAATAAGGTGATATCATTAAATATACTACAACTCCTGAAATGGCGACATATAACCAAATAGGAAATGTAATTTTTGCTATTTTTTTGTGTTTATCAAATTGTTTTGCGAGTGTTTTTATATAGGTAATTAATACTAATGGAATTACTGCTATTGATAGTGTAATGTGTGAAATTAAAATAAAATAATACAGGTATTTAACAATTCCTTCTCCTTTAAATGTCGTTGAGTTTGAGGTCATGTGATATGCAATATACAATACTAAAAAACAGATTGATAGTAAAATGGCTAACGTCATTAAGCGTTGATGTGCTATTTTGTTTCCTTTTTTTATTTGAAGTACGGCTAGTATTAAAATAATGGCAGTGCATCCGTTTATTGTTGCGTAAATTGGTGGTAGCATTGTTAATGGTTGTACGTTAAAACCTAATTTTTGTAAGTTTATTCCGAATAACGCTGCAACGGCTAAAGGTATTGTTATTGATAATATCCAAACCCACTTGTTGTATTTTTTTTCAATATCGTTTTGTGTGTTCATTATTCCTTTAATAGTTTTAAAA
>CAZWNY010000066.1:0-1676 GCA_964635575.1 uncultured Kordia sp.
TTAGTAGCGGGAGCTGGACTCGAACCAGCGACCTTCGGGTTATGAGCCCGACGAGCTACCTACTGCTCTATCCCGCGCTATTGGACGGCAAATATACAACCGTTTTGTGGTTATACAAGTGTTTTTTTTAATATTTTTAATATTTTAACAACAGTGCTTAACTTTTAAATATTTATAAATTGTAATTTTTACTAATTTCTTTCGCTATAGCTTCAAACTCTGTAGGAGTTAATTGTTGTTTATTTATAAATTGAGCATCTTCCATACTGTTTAATGGTATTAAATGCACATGTACGTGTGGCACCTCTAACCCAATAACCGTCATACCTATACGTTTACAGGTAACCGATTTTTTAATTGCTTGTGCTACTTTACGAGAAAAAGACATTAATTTTAAATATTCGTCTTCCGATAAGTTAAATATTTTATTACTTTTTTTTTTAGGAATACACAATGTGTGTCCTTTTGCATTAGGATTAATATCTAAAAAAGCTAAAAAATCTTCTGTTTCTGCTACTTTATAGCAAGAAATTTCTTCGTTAATAATTTTTGTAAATATCGACATTTTTCTTGTTATTAATCTCTTGTTATTTCTAAAATCTCAAACTTTATAATTCCATTTGGCACAATTACTTCAGCAATATCTCCTACGGATTTCCCTAATAATCCTTTTCCTATAGGTGACGTAACGGATATTTTATTGGTTGCTAAATCCGATTCGCTTTCTGCTACTAAAGTATAGGTCATTTCCATACCATTCACATTATTTTTTATTTTTACTTTAGAGTGAATTAATACTTTAGAGGTGTCTAGTTGCGA
Source organism: uncultured Kordia sp. (assembly GCA_964635575.1). Taxonomy (GTDB): domain Bacteria; phylum Bacteroidota; class Bacteroidia; order Flavobacteriales; family Flavobacteriaceae. Next base: position 820 of record CAZWNY010000066.1, read on the forward strand.
CTCATCTAAAATACGTGCGTTTGCAAAAATGTTTTCTAGCTTTGCAATTTCCATTTCTAACATTCCTTGTGCCTCTTTAGCAGCATCATATTCTGCATTTTCAGACAAATCTCCTTTATCTCTTGCTTCTGCAATTGCTTGTGATGCTTTTGGGCGTTCAATATCTCTAAGTTGATTTAATTCTTCTTTTAATTTCTTAAATCCTTCTTCAGAGTAATAAGATACTTTACTCATAATTTTTTATGTTTTTTTAATACTTTTTTTAATTGTATTGCGTTATCTAAGTACAAATTAATTTGACGAAAATACAAAAAAACCAACTTTTGACAAATATTACAAAAAGAGGTTTACTTTAACAAAGATAAGAAATTTTATGGTTTGTTGTAACTTGCAAACTAAATTACTATATTTTATGAAAAAAAACGCGTTTTATTTTATACTTTTTTTATTGTGTTTTTCTTGTAAAGACGACAATGATGTAGTTAATGATTGTGTAAGCAGGTTATTACCTAACTCTAGTTTTGATACAGGGAATACGATAAACCTTAACCTTCCTTTTTATAGTAGTTTACAATTTGCAGGAAATTCATTGTTTTTAGATGGTTATGGTGTAAAGGGTATTTATTTACATAACACAGGAAGTACTATTGTTGCTTTTGAAGCGAGTGACCCTGCACACGAGCCTAATAATTGTTCGAAAATGGAAAGGATAGGTATTGAATTAAGTTGTCAATGTGGTGACGGATATAAATACCAATTATTAACAGGACAACAAACCACTGGAGGAACAGGAAATTGCTTACGTGCTTATAGAGCTGAACGTAGCGGAAATATTATTAGGGTTTATAATTAATATT
>CAZWNY010000066.1:1776-9608 GCA_964635575.1 uncultured Kordia sp.
TTTAAGGTTTTATAAATCAAACTTAATTCCTTGCGCTAACGGTAAGGAATCAGAGTAATTAATGGTGTTCGTTTGACGGCGCATGTAAATTTTCCATGCATCAGAACCAGATTCACGTCCGCCTCCTGTTTCTTTTTCTCCTCCAAATGCTCCTCCAATTTCTGCTCCAGAAGTACCAATATTTACATTTGCAATACCACAGTCAGAACCTGATACAGATAAGAATTTTTCTGCTTCTTGTAAGTTCGATGTCATTATTGCAGATGATAATCCTTGGGGAACATCATTTTGTATTGCTATTGCATCTTCTACATCTCCGCTATATTTAATTAAATATAAAACAGGAGCAAAGGTTTCGTGTTGTACAATTGCAAAATTGTTTTTTGCTTCTGCAATCGCAGGTTTTACATAGCAACCACTTTCGTAACCTGACCCTGTTAATACACCGCCTTCAATAATTATTTTACCACCTTCTTCAACAACTTTAGTTAATGCGTTGTTATAATTTTTAACCGCATCGGCATCAATTAATGGACCTACATGGTTGTTTTCGTCTAAAGGGTTGCCAATACGTAATTGTTTATAAGCACTTACAATGGCGTCTTTTACTTTATTGTAAACAGATTCGTGTATAATTAATCTTCTTGTAGATGTACAGCGTTGTCCTGCAGTACCTACCGCACCAAATACCGCGCCTGGAACCACCATTTTTAAATCAGCAGTTGGTGTTATAATTATAGCATTGTTTCCTCCTAATTCTAATAAACTTTTACCAAAGCGTTGCGCTACTGTTGTACCAACAATTCGTCCCATATGTGTAGAACCTGTTGCTGAAATTAAAGGTACACGTTTATCGGTAGTCATCATTTCACCTACTTTATAATCTCCGTTTATTAAACAAGAGATTCCTTCTGGTAAATTATTTTCTTTTAATACTTCTGCTATAATGTTTTGACAAGCAATTCCACATAACGGTGCTTTTTCAGATGGTTTCCAAACACAAACATCTCCACAAACCCAAGCTAAGGCGGTATTCCAAGCCCAAACTGCTACAGGAAAATTAAATGCCGATATAATACCGACTACGCCTAATGCGTGATACTGCTCATACATTCGGTGTTCAGGGCGTTCTGAGTGCATTGTTAACCCGTGTAATTGACGAGATAAACCTACTGCAAAATCACAGATATCTATCATTTCTTGTACTTCTCCTAACCCTTCTTGGTAAGATTTTCCCATTTCATAAGAAACCAATTTACCTAATGCTTCTTTTTTTTCTCTTAATTTTTGACCAAATTGACGTACAATTTCTCCACGTAGTGGTGCAGGCATTTTACGAAACGATTTAAAAGCTGTTGTTGCTGATTCCATAACTTTTTCGTAATCTGCTGCGCTAGTACACGTAACTTTACCTATTAACTTCCCATCTACAGGCGAGTAACTTTCTATTACATTTCCGTTTGCGAAACTAGTTAAACCTGTTGAGGTTCCTAAGTTATTTTCTTTAAGCCCTAATGTTGCTAGTGCTTCTTGTATTCCAAAATTTTGAGTAGCCATTTTTATTGTTTTTTATTTTAAAATAAGTACAAAAGTACTCTTTTATTGATTCGTTTTATTAATTCTTTATTTTATTTCTCTAATTAAATAACTATATACTGGAAAATGATCTCCATAACCACCTGTCCAAGTAGCCCCAACAAAACTACGATACGGATATCCTTTGTAACGTCCTTTTTTATTAACTAAATAAGTAGGGTTAAAAATGCCTGTTTTGTATAACTTAAAGGTACTATAGTCTTTTCCTAAAAATGGTTTGGTGTACATTAATTGATCAAAAATATTTAAAGCATCTCGGTATGCTAAAGTTCCCATACCTTTTTTAATCATACGCATCATTGGGTTGTAAATCCCTTTTAATTTCACATCTTCTTTATTTTTTTTAGCTTGTAATATTTTTTTTATACTTTCATTAAAGGGGTCGTCATTAAAATCGCCCATAATTATAATTTTTGCATACGGATCTATTGTTTGTAAAGAGTCGACAATGCGTTTGGTTAATTTAGCTGCTGTTACACGTTTTGGTCTGCTTCGTGCTTCTCCACCTCTACGTGACGGCCAATGGTTCACAATAAAATGCATTAATTCTCCTTCTAATTTACCGGTAACTAATAATTGGTCGCGAGTAAAAATTCGTTTAGTTGGATCGTTATTATCATATATAAGTAATTCGTGTTTACTATAATTAATAGGTTTAAATAATTTTCTTTGGTATAAAAAAGCAACATCTATACTTCGTACATCTGGAGAATCAAAATGAATAATATCATAATTTTTTTTTCTAAGTTTTGGGTCGTTTATTAAGTCGTGTAAAACATCTCTGTTTTCTACTTCACAAACCCCAATAACTGCGGGTGTATTTTTATTAAACTTTACATCTACACCAATTTCCGAAATTACTTTTGCCATATTAGCAATTTTTTTAGGATATACAATAGCTCTTTCTTTCGGACTCATCTCCATAATCGGACTTTTTTCATCTAATTTATTTGGATCATTAATGGTGTCAAAAAGATTTTCTAAATTATAAAAAGCTACGGTATTAATTCGGTAACGTTTCTTTTTTTGAGCAAAAGCATTTAAGCTCATGCCTATTACGACTGCGAATACTACAAAATTTTTGATTTTCATCTATTTTTAATTTTATGCAAAGCTAAACATAATTATTCAGTTGCTAATGTTAAGTTATTGTTAATAATAATAATTCAAAAGTAACTCCAAAGGTAATTATTTATTATGAAATATGTATATTTGCAATTAGGGAAACAAAAAAATCTTTCAACAAAAACTATAATCCGTAAATTACTTATGAAAAAAACAATTTTAACAGTATTGTTTGGTTTAGCAACTGTATTTATGATGCAAGCTCAACAAACTGTGGTTAAAGGTCAGGTTATTGACGCCGACTCTACAGATCCTTTATCTGGCGTATCAGTATCCATTAAAGGTACTAATTTAAAACAAACAACAGAAGCTTTAGGGGTTTTTAACTTCACAAAAGGGCTTCCTTTAGGAGAGCAAACTCTTCTTGTTTATAAAAAAGGTTATGTCCCTAAAGATTTCACTATTCTTATTGAAGAAGGGAAAATAGTAGATATTTCTACCTTAATTTTAAATGAAGATTTAAATGAAGGAGAGGATTTTTCTATTACCTTATCTGAAGATGAATTAGATAGTGACGAAAATTTATCATCAAATACATCTGGTATTTTACAATCATCAAGAGATGTATTTGCAAGAACTGCAGCTTTTGAGTTTAGTGCTACATTTTTTAGAGTTAGAGGTTTAGATTCTGAAACAGGTACTTTATTATTAAATGGTATCCGTATGAATAAAATTTTTAACGGTCGTCCACAATGGAGTAATTGGGGTGGAATTAATGATGTTATGCGTAACCAAGATTTTGTACTTGGCTCTAAAGCAAATGATTATGCCTTTGGAAATATTGGTGGTACTACTAATGTAAACCTAAGAGCTTCACAATACCGAAAAGGAAGCCGTATTTCATATGCATCATCTAACAGAAGTTATACAAACCGAGCAATGGTTACACATTCCTCTGGATTAAAGGAAAACGGATGGGCATATACCTTTACTTTTGGTAGAAGATGGGGCGATGAAGGATTCAATGAGGGTACATTTTACGATGCAAACTCTTTATTTACATCTATTGAAAAGAAAATTAACGACAAACACAGTATTAACTTAACCTCTATTTATACACCAAACCGAAGAGGTAGATCGGTAGGTATGACACAAGAGGTGTTTGATTTGAAAGGAAATAAATACAACTCCTACTGGGGATATCATGATGGTGAAAAAAGAAATTCTCGTGTTAGAGAAATTTCTGAACCTATTTTAATGTTAAACCATTATTGGAAAATTTCTGAAAAAACAACATTAAATACTAACGTATCAAGCCAATTTGGATCTATAGGAAATAGCCGTATTGATTTTAACGGCAATAACCCAGATCCTACTTACTATCAAAACCTACCAAGTTATGGACTACGTTTAGATCGTAGTGATTCTAGTTTAGCAAACGCATACACTTTACGTGAAAACTTTATAAATGACGGACAAGTTGATTGGAATGCTATATATGACGCAAACTTATCTAACCCAGATAATGCTGTTTATGTATTGTATGAAGATAGAAACGATGATAAACAGTGGACTTTTAACTCCATACTAAACACAGAGTTAACAGAAAACATTAGTTTAGACGCTACTGTAAACTACACCACTTTAAGGTCGCACAACTACGCTAAAGTATTAGATTTATTAGGTGCAACTTCTTATTTAGATATCGATTATTTTGACAACATAGACAATAACGCTTTAACACCTGGAAGAACAGTTACAGAAGGTGATACCTTTAGATATAATTTTAATTTAGATGCGACCACTTATGATGCTTTTGTACAAGGACAATTTAAATACAATAAAGTTGATTTTTATGTAGGCGGACAATATGGTAACACCACGTACCAAAGAGAAGGATTGTACCAAAGTCCTGTTTTTGTAAACAACTCTTTAGGAAAAGGCGAAAAATTAGATTTTACTAAATTAGGAGCTAAAGCAGGTTTAACTTATAAAATATCTGGAAAACACTTAATCGACTTAAACGCAGCATATATACAAGACGCACCAACAGTTAGGAATAGCTTTCTAAATTCCAGACAAAACAATCTAGTAGTACCTGATTTGACAGAAGTAAAAACTACCTCTGCTGATGCAAGTTATATTTTTCGTTCAGGAATATTCAAATCTCGTTTAACCGCATTCTACTCTAGAGTAGAAGACGCTACAAAAGTTGCCTTCTTTTATATTGATGGAATTGCTGGTTTAAATCAAACAAGAGATTTTGTACAAGAAGCAACAACAGGTATAAATAGACAAAATATTGGTTTAGAGCTTGGTGCAGAAGCACAGGTAACACCAACCATTAAATTAAAAGGAGCACTCGCTTTAGGGCAATTTATATACACAAACAACCCTAATGTATATTTAGCAAACAATACAGATGAAGGAATAACTTCTTTCGGTGAAGCAACTTTAGAAAACTATCGAATAGCAGGCGGACCACAACAAGCAGCAAGTATTGGTTTTGAATATAGAGACCCGAAATACTGGTGGATTAGCGCAACCGCTAACTTCTTTTCTAATGCATATATTGACGTAGCATCAATTACAAGAACAGGTAACTTTAGTGTAAACCCTGATGATGGATTACCAATCACTAATTATGATGAAAATATTGCAAGAGAATTATTAAAGCAAGAAGTAATTGACGACTACATGTTAGTCAACCTAGTAGGAGGAAAATCATGGAAAATAGACGACAAATTCATTAGTGTTTTTGCAAGTGTCTCTAATTTATTAGGAGAAGTTTACAAAACAGGTGGTTACGAACAAAGTAGAAACGGAAATTATACTCAATTTTTAGAAGACAGCAATAGACCAGGTGGTAGATTATTTGGACCAAGATATTGGTTTGGTAGAAGTGCAACTTATTTTTTAAATGTATCCTTACGATTCTAAAATTAAAAAAATGCCGAGACAAAAATTTCTTATAAATATAATATGTATATTAACAATAAAATAAAAATGAAAATGAAAACAATAATCAAACTAGTTTCCGTAGTTCTTTTTTTAGGAACATTTACAGCTTGTGTACAAGACGATAATTACAACATACCTGCTGACTTAGGTGTCGTTGAAAATAAAAATTTAACAGCACTATTAGCAAACTCTACCGAGTTAACCATACAACAAGTAAAAGACATATTTACTGCGGGTAGTGGAGAAGCTCAACAAATCACTTCAAATGTATATGTAAAAGGATATGTATCTTCTTCTGATGAATCAGGAAATTTTTATAGAGAATTTTTTATTCAAGACGCTTCAGAAAACCCAACCGCAGCCATTAAAATAGCTATTGACATGAGAGATATCTTTTCAAAATACAACTTTGGTAGAGAAATATATATTGACCTAAAAGACTTGTATGTAGGTGAAGTAAGGTCTGGCGATGGTGTAGTTGCAATTGGCGAAAACAAAAATATTGATGAAGAAGTTATAAACTTTAGACAAAACGTAGCAACAGTTAAAGTATTAAGGTCTAGCCTTACCGAAACAATGGTTGGATTACCTTTAGATTTAGCAGGAATTAGCACGAGTAATATTGGTATGTTTATCACTGTTGAAGCACAATTTATTGCAAGTTTAGCAGGTGAATTATATGTAGATAGCGCTGATAGTTTTGACACTACAAGAGGCCTAGAGTTTTGTAACGGATTTGATTATTCAAACTTTCTTTTAGAAACAAGTACGTTTGCAAACTTTAGAAACTTACCATTACCAACAAACTCAGGTACTATTTCTGGTGTAATTAATAATAACTATAACGGAAGTTATATGGTATTAGCATTAAATGATATTGCTGATGTTAAATTTAATGACACTAGATGTAATTTATTAGATATCGCTAATTTCTCTCCTCTTTTTACAGAAGACTTTGAAGCAATGACTAACAATGCTACAATTTCTGGTGGCGGATGGACAAACCACATGGAAACAGGCGGATCTAACTGGAGAATTAGAACATCTAATGACTCTGGAAATTCAGGAAGTAAAATTGCATCAATGGGAGCATACAATTCAGGAAGTCCAAGTAATATTGCTTGGTTAATTTCACCATCAATTGATTTAGATGCACAAGGAATTGAGTTTTTAACATTCCAAACTTCAAACAGTTTTGCTGACGGAAGTGAATTAGAGGTGTTAATTTCTACAGACTGGGACGGAACAACAGCCAATATAGCAACAGCAACTTGGACAATATTACCCGCAAATGTAGTAAGTGACGGTGAGTATTACCAAAACTGGGTAGGTTCAGGATCAGTAGAATTAACATCATATTCAGGTACTGCATATATCGCATTTAAGTATATTGGTGGCGATAACAGTAGCAATATGGATGGTACTTATGAAATAGATAACTATACTATTTTAACTGAAATATAACGTTCTCCGTTTTGTTTAAAAGCAAAACAACAACCTCTACCAAAAAGAAAGAGGTTACCTTAAGGAATAAAACCTTTAATAATAAATTAAAAAAATACCTTCTTTTAACGAGAAGGTATTTTTTATGGGATATCATCTAAAAAATTAGTAGCTTTACACAATGGCTTAAAACAACAACAAATGTTAGATAAAACAGGAATCGCACAACGTATTGCACAAGAATTAAAAGACGGATATTTCGTAAATCTAGGTATTGGCATCCCAACATTAGTCGCCAATTACATACCTAAAAATATATCGGTAGAGTTTCAAAGTGAAAATGGAGTTTTAGGCATGGGACCATTTCCTTTTGAAGGAGAAGAAGACGCCGACATTATTAATGCAGGAAAACAAACCATTACCACATTAAAAGGAGCAAGTTTTTTTGACTCCGCACTAAGTTTTGCAATGATACGCGGAAAACATGTAGATTTAACTATTTTAGGAGCAATGGAAGTTTCTGAAAACGGAGATATTGCCAACTGGAAAATACCTGGGAAAATGGTAAAAGGTATGGGCGGAGCAATGGATTTAGTCGCTTCTGCCGAAAACATTATTGTTGCCATGATGCATACCAACCGTAAAGGCGCTTCAAAACTACTTAAAAACTGTTCATTACCACTTACAGGCGTTGGTTGTGTAAAAAAAATAGTAACCAATTTAGCAGTTTTAGAAGTAACCAATAAAGGTTTTAAATTATTAGAACG
>CAZWNY010000067.1:0-9498 GCA_964635575.1 uncultured Kordia sp.
TACTGCTGGGTTATGTAATAATAAATTAGTATTTCCTGTACTTACCATTGCAGTTTGCATGGCTATTGGAACTTGCTCTTTTATGGTTACGTTTTTATTAAAATACAAAACCGAGCCTACAATTATCCCTAAGCCTACTTGCCCTAAAACTTTAAAGCGCCCTTTTAAACCGTCTTTATCGTTTTTAAATTTTTTAATATAATCATCTATAAAACCGATAGTTCCCATCCAAATTGTAGTAACTATTAGTAATAACACATACACATTATTTAATTTTGCGAATAACAATACAGGTATTAAAGTAGCTATTATTATAATAATTCCACCCATTGTTGGTGTACCTTGTTTTTCTTTTTGCCCTTTTAAACCTAAATCACGTACGGTTTCACCTATTTGTTGTTTTCTTAAAAAATTAATAATATATTTACCAAATATCATTGATATTAATAACGACATTAATACTGCCATTGCCGTACGAAAGGTAATGAACTGAAACAAGGTTGCTCCTGTTAACTGATATTGCTCTTCTAAATATTTAAACAAATAGTATAACATATTTTTAAATTTTATTACTTAATGTATCGTTCTCGATAAACGAACGTTAATTTTATTTTTCTAATTTTTTTAATAATTCGGTTACGATTTCATAATCATCAAAATACGTACGAACTCCGTTCACTTCTTGATAATTTTCATGTCCTTTACCTGCTATTAAAATAATATCATTTGGTTTTGCCATCTGACATGCTGTTTTTATTGCTTGTAATCTATTTACAATTGAACTCGTTTTTTTAAAATTCTGAGGTTCAACTCCTACTTCCATTTCTTGTATAATAGTTTCTGGATTTTCAGTACGAGGATTGTCATTTGTAAAAATTACATGATTGCTTAATACTGAAGCAATATGTGCCATTTTTGGTCTTTTTGTAATATCTCTATCGCCACCACAACCTACAACGGTATATAATTGTTCGTTACCTGTTCTGATATTATTTATAGTTTCTAATACGTTTTTTAATGCATCTGGTGTGTGTGCATAATCTACTATTGCAGTAATGTTATGTTTTTCGGAAACTGTGTATTGAAACCTTCCACTTACACTTTCTAATATACTTATTAAACGTAAGTTTTCGGTGTTTTCTAATCCTAACAATTCTCCTGTTGCAAAAATTGCTAACAAATTATAGGCATTAAACTCACCTATTAATTTTGTCCATAATTCTTTGTTGTTTATTTTTAAAAGTAATCCTGAAAACTGATTTTCTAAAATTTGTGCTTTATAATCGGCATAGCTTTTTAATGCGTAAGTGATTTTTTTGGCTGCGGTGTTTTGCAACATTACGTTTCCGTTTTTATCATCTACATTTACCAATGCGAAAGCATTTTTTGGCAGTTCATCAAAAAATTTCTTTTTAACATCTCTATATTCCGAAAAAGTGTCGTGATAGTCTAAATGATCATGTGAAAGGTTGGTGAAAATCCCTCCTTTAAAATGTAAACCTGCAGTACGTTTTTGATGAATACCGTGTGAGCTTACTTCCATAAAACAATACGTTACACCAGCATTAATCATATCTCTTAAATAAGCGTTAATAGTTAGCGAATCTGGTGTGGTATGTGTTGCTTTAAAATTGTTGTTTGCTATTTTTATTTTAACGGTAGATAATAACCCTACTTTATAACCTGCATTCGTAAACTGTTGATGCAATAAGGTTGCAATAGTTGTTTTACCGTTAGTTCCTGTAACTCCTATTAATTGTAATTCTGTTGATGGATGCTCGTAATAATTAGCTGCCATAATTGCTAAAGCCAAATTAGTATCTGCTACCTGAGTGTAAGTAATATTATTTTTCTTAACTTTTGGAAGCACTTGACAAATAATGCTTTTTGCGCCTAAACTTATTGCTTTTTCTATAAAATTGTGTCCATTGGAAAGTGTACCTATTAACGCAACAAACACATCGTTTTCTTGTATTTTTCGCGAATCAAATTCAATTTTAGACACGTAAATATCTGTATTACCAACCACTGTTGTAATAGCTACTTTATATAATATGTTTTTTAAATTTTTCACAATAATGTTAGTACAATAGTTTTACTTTTTACAATTTTTTCTCCTATGTTTAACGATTGTTTTTTTACTTTTCCGTTTCCGTTTACAATCACTTTTAGTCCTAAATTTTCTAAAAACGGAATTGCATCCATACCACTCATTCCTTTTACATTCGGAATTGTTTTATATTCTTTTTCGCTTTTAAGGTTATAAGCGTTGTATTTCTCTTTTAACGTTTTTGGCACCAAGAAATTAACATTAACTTGATCAATTAAAGGTGTATCGGTATATATTTTTTTTGCTATTTTTTTAAATACAGGAGCAGCAACTACATTACCATAATACCCGATATCGATATTGGGTTTATGAATAACTACTATACAAGAATATTTGGGGTTATCGGCAGGAAAATAGCCGCAAAAAGAAGCGATGTAATTCTTTTTTGCTGTTTTGTTTCCATAATCGGTTCGACAAGTTCCTGTTTTTCCTGCCATTGAGAAGTTTTTCATGTAAATGTTTTTTGCAGTTCCTCTTTTAACTACATTTTTCATCATTTGTTTTACTTTTCCAATAGTAGCGTCAGAACAAATTTTAGGGTTTATAATTTCTTTATCAAAGGTTTTTATCGGCGCTTCATTTTTAAAGTTTCGAATTTCTTTTACAAAACGAGGCTTTACCATTTCTCCGTTATTTGCAATGGCATTATAAAAGGTTAGTATTTGTAATGGCGTTAATGAAACTCCGTAACCGTAAGCCATCCATGGCAATGAAATCCCACTCCAACTTGCATCATTAGGGTGCGGAATTACGGGTTTTCCTTCTCCTTTAAAGTTTAATTTTAAAGTTTCATTTAATCCCATATTGTACAATCTATTTACAAATTCTTCTGGTTTATTTTTAAAACTTTTTTGTATAATTTTTACAAAAGCAGTATTGGAAGACAGCTCAAAAGCACGTGCTGCAGATATTTTACCGTATCCACCGTATTTAGAATCTTTAACTTTATATTTTCCGAAGAAAGTAAGAACTCCTTTTTCGGTATCTACCACAGTACTTGAATCTATTGCTTTGCTTTCTAAAGCGGCAACCATTACCATTAATTTAAAAGTAGAACCTGGTTCGCAAGACTCTCCAATTGCGTGATTTAACTGTTCGTAATACGTTCCTTTTTCTGTTCTTTTTAAATTAGAAATTGCTTTAATGTCACCTGTTTTTGTTTCCATAACCACTACGGTTCCGTGATCTGCTTCAAATTTTTCTAATTGAGCTAACAATGCGTTATGCGCAATATCTTGTATATTAATGTTTAATGTTGTTACTATATCTAATCCGTTTTTTGGTTCTACTTCATTTTCATCTTTAATAGGTTTGTATTGTCCTCTCGAAATTTTTTGCATTAAACGTTTTCCTTCCGTTCCTTTTAAATAATTTTCTCCATAAGCACCTTCAATTCCCGCTTCAGAGTTTTCAAAACCAATGGTTCTTCTTGCAACACCTTTAAATGGATGCTCTCTAACCATGTGTTGCTCTATAATAATACCTCCAGCATTTGCTCCTAACTTAAATAGTGGAAAGTTTTTAATTCGCACATAATCCGAATATCCTAAATTTTTAACAATTAGCTTGTATCTATTTTTATGAGTACGTGCTTTTTTTAAAATACGTTTATAATACGATGCGTTTTTGGGCAGCATTATTGCTAAAGAATCTGCCAATGCAGATAGGTTTTTTTTGAAATTTTTATCAGAAACTGTAATGGCGTCCCAACGGATATCATATTTAGGTACCGATGTTGCTAATAAACTACCATCGTCTGCATAAATACTACCTCTATTTGCAGCTATTGTAATGCGCTTTACACTACGTTTTTCAACCAATGCTCTATATTTATCTCCGTGTACATATTGTACTTTCACCAAACGTACAACTATTGCAGCTGCAATCATCATAAAGAAGAGTACAACTATATATAGGCGGTGTAATATTTTTTTATCGGTAACGGACATTTTTTTATTTTATTTTTATTTTTTGCGGCGGTACGTTTGACGGAATCAAACCTCTTGATTTTACCTTTTTAGCAACTACAGATTCCATTTTAAGTTTCATTAATACGGAACGTAAATCGACATATTCTGAGCGCAACTCTTTTACTCTTTTATCTAATTTATTTATTTGATGTACTTTTTTTTCTGATTGATGAGAACTTGCTATCATAACAATTAAAAGTCCTGTTACAAATAATATGAACCTCCAATTTTTAGCTGATTTATCATCTACTAAAAATTTCCCTTTTAATATGTGTAGCAAATTTTTTTTCATTACAATCGTTTTGCTATTCTTAGTTTCGCACTACGTGCTCTATTGTTTTTTTTAATTTCTTCTGCTGACGGAATAATTAGTTTTCCTATTTTTTTAAAAGGAACGGATATGTTTCCGAAAAAATCTTTTTCAGGATCTCCTTCAAACATTCCGCTTCGTATAAATCTTTTTACCAAACGATCCTCTAAAGAGTGATAGGATATTAGGCTAATTCTCCCGTCCTTATCTAATAAGTCAACTGTTTGTAATAGCAATTCTTCAATTGCCACTAACTCTTCATTTACTTCAATTCTAATGGCTTGAAAAATTTTAGCCAATACTTTGTGTTCTGCATGTTTTGGCAAATACTTAGCAACTACTTCTTTTAAATTCGCTATTGTTTTTATAGGCGTTTCTCTTGTGTTTACAATTGTATTTGCTATTGATTTTGCGTTGGTTAGTTCTCCATAATCTGAAAATATTTTTCGTAACTCTTCTTCTGTATATTTATTAACGACCTCATAAGCAGAGATTTTTATTGTCGAACTCATTCGCATATCTAAATCGGCATCAAAACGAATAGAAAAACCTCTATTTGGCACGTCAAATTGATGAGAAGAAACTCCGAAATCACCTAAGATACCTGATACTTTTTTTACTCCATGAAAGCGTAAAAATCGTTTTATATGTCTAAAGTTTTCATGTATTAATGTAAAACGAGGGTCGTTAATTGTGTTTTTTAACGCGTCTTGATCTTGGTCAAAAGCAAATAATCTGCCTTTTTCACTTAGACGGGATAGAATTTCTTTAGCGTGCCCACCTCCGCCAAAAGTAACATCAACATATATTCCGTCAGGATCACTAATTAGTCCATCTATACTTTCGCGCAGTAATACTGGGTCATGATATTCCATATTCTTCATTTTTATCGCCCATTACTTCTTCTGCTAAATTTGCAAAGTTTATTGTGGTATCGTCTATTGTTTTTTCATATAAATCTTTATCCCAAATTTCTAAAATATTTACGGATGATGATATTACTATTTCTTTTTTTAACCGTGCAAAACCAATTAAGTCTTTAGCTACTAGTAGCCTTCCTGAATTATCTAAATCTATCAATTTAACTCCTGCTGTAAAACGTCTTACAAAATCATTGTTTTTTTTATTAAATCGGTTTAACTTATTTATTTTTTGCATTAATTCATTCCATTGCTCCATAGGATACAATTCCAAACACGGTTGAAAAACGGCACGCTTTAACACAAATCCATTTTCTAAAACCGAAGACAACTGTTTTTTTAATACCACAGGAAGCATCATGCGTCCTTTTGCATCAATTTTACACTCGTATGTTCCTATTAAATTTATCATTAAAACAGGTCTTTAATTTACCTTTTTCAAAGATACAACTAATTTCACCACATTTTACCACAAAAACCCACTTTGTTAACAAGTTTGACTCAGGTGAATTAAAAATCAATAAAAACAAGTGATTCAGTCTGTTAATAACCAACAAGTGGACTGCAAAACGAAGTGTGAAACATGATTTTTAATCTCGTTTATTAGTATTGTCGCCCTATAAAAAACATAAAACCAATTTTATAAAGATTTTAAAGACTTAATTGCAACTATCTAAATGAACCTTTTTTTAAATGCTTATTCGTTTTTTAATCGGTTAAAGTTTATTTACCATATGCCTTTTAAAGGTATATTAAGTAGCTTTTGAGTGTTCGTTTAAATTTCAACCAACAACATCTGGTTTATTAAATACATTATGACAGTTGATTATTTAAAAATGAAAAGAATTACAAATAGAAAATTAAAGTTAAAAAAAATGCGTATTTTTGTAAATTATATTACTTGTAATAATTACAGAAACAAACTAAATGGCATTTAAACTCAAAAAAGAAAAAGAATTTAAGTATCTAGAAGAAGGCACAGGAACCCCAATGGTTATATTACACGGACTAATGGGCGGATTGAGTAATTTTGAAGGCGTAACTACACATTTTCCTTTAAAAGGATATCAAGTAATTATACCTGAGTTACCCATTTACAGTATGCCTCTTTTAAAAACTAACGTTAAAAATTTTGCTAAATATGTAAGGGATTTTTTAGAATACAAAAACCTTAAAAATGTTATTTTAGTAGGAAATTCTCTTGGTGGGCATATTGGTTTGCTTTTTTCTAAAATGCACCCAGAATATGTAAAAGCACTAGTTATTACTGGAAGCTCAGGGCTTTACGAAAGCGCAATGGGCGGAAGTTACCCCAAAAGAGGAGATTACGAGTATATTAAAAAGAAAGCTGAAGATGTTTTTTACGACCCAAAGGTTGCCACTAAAGAAATTGTACAAGAAGTTTATGACACTATTAATGACAGGCATAAATTGATTAGAACTTTAGCTATTGCAAAAAGTGCGATACGTCACAATATGAGTAAAGATTTACCTAAAATGAAACAACCTACGTGCATTATTTGGGGAAAAAATGATGCCGTAACACCGCCAGAAGTAGCTGTAGAATTTAACGAACTACTACCTGATTCTGATTTGTTTTGGATAGAGAAATGTGGTCATGCAGCAATGATGGAGCATCCAGATGAATTTAACATTGTATTAGAAAAATGGCTTACTGCACGTAAATTTTAACTACAAAACAATAAATTAGCTTAAAAAAAACAAAACCGAAAAACCTAAAACTTTTCTCTACTTTATTTACATTACAAAAGTTTTACAAACCAGCTACAGGGTTAAAATGTTATTTTGTAACGTTTGTGAAAAATTTCTGTTTTTGAGTATCTAAAAAAATTATGAAAATAAAATCTGCAAAATTTATTATTAGCAATTCAGACGTTACCAAATGCCCTAAAGAGCAACATCCTGAATACGCTTTTATTGGACGCTCTAATGTCGGGAAGTCATCCTTAATAAACATGCTTACCAATCAAAAAAACTTAGCAAAAACCTCAGGAAGACCTGGGAAAACACAATTAATTAATCATTTTTTAATTAATAACGAATGGTTTTTGGTAGATTTACCTGGTTATGGATATGCACGAGTTTCTAAAAAATCTAAAAAAACATTTCAGAAGTTTATTACCAATTATTTCGAAAAACGAAAGCAACTTATTTGCGCCTTTGTTTTGATAGACTGCCGACATGAACCTCAAAAAGTAGATTTAGAATTTATTGAATGGCTAGGCACTAACCAAATACCATTTAACATTGTTTTTACTAAGGCAGACAAAGTAAAACCCGAAGCATTAAAGCGCAATATCACACATTATCAACAAGTATTATTAGAAACCTGGGAGGAATGCCCGAAACATTTTACAACCTCATCAAGCAAACACTCAGGAAAAGAAGAGCTTTTAAACTACATACATGCGATAAACGAAAAATTGAAATTGACTTAAAAAATAAAATTTCTCAACAAAACATTGCCTGCATTAATAAATGTATTTTCCACTCATAAACTTCGTGCTAAATTTACTTTTTAAAAATACCTAAATTAAATTTCCCAGATATTTACTTAAAATTAAATAATTAATCTACAAACACTTGTTTAATTTATAGTTGCACAATATATTTGTGTTACTTTCGTAATAAATAAATTATAATTTACTTATAAATGAAACATATTTTTTTTTTAACATTCTACACGATTAGCACATTAACTATTTTAGCTCAAAAGCAAATAATCGTCGATTCTATCGAAACTAAAATTGCAAGTACAGACAACGTAAAAAACGCTACACTCACTGCAAATTTTAAGTTTACTATTACAAATACAGGCGTAAACAGTAAACAACACGAATATGGCTCTGGTTTTTTTAAACAAAAATATATTATCATCTCTGCTCGAAAAATCGGACAATTAGGTGGTAAAAAAGATCCTTTAACAAGAGAACCACACACACAAATTTATTGTGCAACTATAAAAAAAACAGGGGATTTGGATAGAGCATTACTATATTCTAGAGTTTTAAATACGGACGATAATGAAGGTAGCATTACTTTTACAGCAGATCAACGCACTATTTATTTTACAAGAGACCTGCGCTAGATGACAAAAGAAACTATCAAATATTTATAGCAAGAGATAGCAAAGGTAATGGACAATGGTTAGGAGAAAAAAAGTTGCTATTTTGTGATAAAAATTATTCATATGAGAATCCGTATTTATCAAGCGATAATAAAACGTTATATTTTTCATCAAATAAACCAGGTGGATTTGGAGGGTTTGATATTTATAGCGTAGCCGTAAATGTAGATGGAACTTTTGGAAATATTGAAAACTTAGGTAGTTCCGTAAACACTAAAAAAAATGAAAAAACACCATTTATAGATAACAACAATAAATATTTATATTTTGCCTCTAGCGGTCATAATACTTTAGGAGGTTTGGATGTATTTAGGGTTAGAAAAACAGTAGATAAATTTGTGCGTCCTTTAAATTTAGGACCAACAATTAACGGAAAAGGAGACGACTATGCGTTTATACTTGCTAATGAACAACGTGGATATATAACTTCCAATAAAAAAGAAGGAATTGGCGGAAGTGATGTTTATAAATTTAAATTAAAACACAACCAACAACTAATGAAAGGACAAGTTATAGACACTAAAACGCTTCAACCCATTTTAAACAGCAATATTATCATTATAGATGCCGAAAACAATATTGTTTCATCAAAAATAAACACCGACGGGACTTTCTCTGCATATATAGATCCGTACGAGGTATATATCATAAAAACCACAAAAAAAGGATATGATGATAATCAAACTCTTTTAACAACAAATTCAGCGACTCAACGTACTTTTGAAACTACTGTTTATTTAAAACAAATACTTGAATCAAAACAAACACTTGTCGAAATTATTAAAATAGATGGCAAAAAAATGATTAAAACAGAAAATATTTATTTTGACTTCAATAAATCTAACATTAGGTCAGATTCTAAAAAATCGTTAAACAAAATAGCTATTATACTAACAAACAACCCTAATATAAAGATAGAGGTAAACGCACATACTGACATTAAAGGTAGTAACAAGTATAATTTAGCTATATCTAATAAAAGAGCTGAAGCAACCATGAAGTATTTAATACACTTAGGCATAAAACCAAATAGAATGATT
>CAZWNY010000068.1:0-8646 GCA_964635575.1 uncultured Kordia sp.
ATCGTATTTTAGGAATGGGTGATGTGGTTTCTTTAGTGGAAAGAGCGCAAGAACAGTATGATGAGG
This sequence comes from uncultured Kordia sp., assembly GCA_964635575.1. Taxonomy (GTDB): domain Bacteria; phylum Bacteroidota; class Bacteroidia; order Flavobacteriales; family Flavobacteriaceae. The sequence goes on from CAZWNY010000068.1 coordinate 67, forward strand.
TAGAGGCGAGAAAAATTCAAAAAAAAATCGCGAAAAACCAGTTCGGATTTGATGACTTTTTAAAACAAATTCAACAAGTTAAAAAGATGGGAAGCATGAAGGACTTAATGGGAATGATTCCAGGGGCTTCAAAAGCAATGAAAGGAGTAGATGTCGATGATGATGCCTTTAAGTATATAGAGGCAATAATACATTCAATGACTCCAAAAGAACGTACAAAACCCGCAGTAATTAATACTAGTAGAAAAAAACGAATAGCAAAAGGGTCGGGTCGTTCTGTGCAAGAGGTGAATCAGCTGCTAAAACAATTTAATCAAATGAGTAAAATGATGAAGATGATGCAAGGTGGTGGTGGGAAAAAAATGTTACAAATGATGCAACAAGGAGTGCGATAAACTTAAAAGCGCTACCGAACTTGGTAGCGCTTTTAGGTTGAATAAAAGCAACACAACAAACTAAATTATGAAATTACTTGACGGAAAAAAAATAAGTAACGATATAAAAAACGAAATAGCAACAGAAGTTGCCGAAATAAAAAAACGAGGAGAAAAAGCACCTCATTTAGCTGCGGTAATAGTAGGTAATGACGGAGCAAGCATGACCTATGTAAACAGTAAAGTTAAAGCATGTGAGCGTGTAGGGTTCAATTCCACAATGGTAAGGCTGTCAAACACCGTAAGCGAAGTAGAATTGTTAGACAAAATAGAAGAGCTCAACAATAATAAAGACATAGACGGTTTTATTATTCAGTTGCCATTACCTCCACAGATAGACACGCAAAAGGTATTAATGGCAGTAAACCCTGATAAAGATGTAGATGGTTTTCATCCTACAAATTTCGGAAAAATGGCATTGGATATGAGTACTTTTATACCTGCAACGCCATTCGGTATTTTAGAACTGCTAGAGCGTTATCAAGTAGATACAAAAGGAAAACATACCGTTGTAATTGGTAGAAGTCATATTGTAGGGCGACCAATGAGTATTTTAATGGGTCGAAAAGGGTTTCCGGGTAATTCAACCGTAACGCTAACACATAGTCATACCAAAAACATCACGCAAATTATCAGTCAAGCAGACATTGTTATTTCGGCACTAGGAATACCAAATTTCTTAAAAGCAGAAATGGTAAAAGATGATGTAGTTGTTATAGATGTTGGTATTACACGAGTGTTGGATGAAAACGCAAAAAAAGGATATGTAATAAAAGGAGATGTAGATTTTGAAAACGTATCTAAAAAAGCAAGTTTTATTACACCAGTTCCTGGAGGAGTTGGTCCAATGACGATTGCAATGCTGTTAAAAAACACTTTACTAGCAAGAGAGCGTCATCAGATGAGGTGAAAGCATGCTGAAAACACTTAACATTAGGGAAGGTAGTAAAAAACAACTATTTAAGATGTTAAAATGTGCTGTAAATAAAAAATACTTTCGAAATTAAAGGTGTCAAATAAAGTATGTGAAATTATTAAGTAAAACAAACCTATTTTGTTAATAACTTCTTGTTTTGAAAACTAGTAAGCCAGTAAGAATGAGTAGTATTTTCTTATATTTGTCTGTTGTGAAAAAAAGCAACAATAAATTAATCAATTTTTATGAGCGAAGAAATTAAAAAGAGTGAATATTCAGCAGATAGCATTCAAGCGCTAGAAGGTATGGAGCACGTAAGAATGCGTCCGTCAATGTATATTGGAGATGTAGGGACTAGAGGGTTACATCATTTAGTGTATGAGGTAGTTGATAATTCTATAGATGAGGCAATGGGAGGACATTGTGATCGTATAGATGTTTGGATTAATGAAGATAACTCCGTTTCAGTATTAGATAACGGTCGTGGTATCCCTGTAGGGATTCATAAAAAAGAAGGTGTTTCTGCGTTAGAAGTTGTAATGACAAAAATTGGCGCAGGAGGTAAATTTGATAAAGATTCCTATAAGGTATCTGGAGGATTGCACGGAGTAGGAGTTTCTTGTGTAAACGCATTATCAAAACCATTAAAAGCCACTGTTTATAAAGACGGTAAAGTTTGGGAACAAGAATATGAAGAAGGTAAAGCCTTATATCCTGTTCGACAAGTAGGCGAAACCGATAAAAAAGGAACACTAGTAACCTTTTTACCAGACAAAACCATATTTAAAGAAACTACCGAGTTTAATTACGAAACTTTATCCTCAAGAATGCGTGAATTGGCATTCTTAAACCAAGGATTAACCATTACAATTACCGATAAGCGTAATAAAGATGAAAATGGAGAATCAATATGCGAAACCTTCCATTCAACAGAAGGATTGTCAGAGTTTGTAAGGTATTTAGACGCAACAAGAGAGCAGATAACCTCTTCAATAATATCAATGAATGGTGAGAAAAATGGAATACCAGTTGAAGTTGCAATGGTTTATAACACATCCTATTCTGAAAATCTACATTCGTATGTAAATAATATCAATACACATGAAGGTGGTACACATTTATCAGGTTTTCGTAGAGGTTTAACACATACCTTAAAAAAATATGCAGAATCATCAGGATTGTTATCAAAATTAAAATTTGATATTGCAGGAGATGACTTTAGAGAAGGTTTGACCGCAATAATTTCAGTAAAAGTTGCCGAACCACAATTTGAAGGACAAACCAAAACAAAACTAGGAAACAGAGAAGTTTCCTCGGCAGTAAGTCAAGCAGTATCTGAAATGTTAACCGATTATTTAGAGGAAAACCCAGACGATGCAAAAATAATAGTTCAAAAAGTAATATTAGCAGCCCAAGCACGTCATGCAGCAACAAAAGCACGTGAAATGGTACAGCGTAAAACCGTAATGAGTATTGGCGGTTTGCCAGGTAAATTATCCGATTGCTCAGAAACAGATCCTGCAAAATGTGAAGTGTTTTTAGTCGAGGGAGATTCGGCAGGCGGTACAGCAAAACAAGGAAGAGATCGTTTCTTTCAAGCAATATTACCTTTGCGTGGAAAAATATTAAATGTTGAAAAAGCAATGCAGCATAAAGTATTTGAAAACGAAGAAATTAAAAATATATTTACAGCATTAGGTGTAACTATTGGAACAGAAGAAGATAGTAAAGCATTAAATTTATCGAAATTACGATACCATAAAATTGTAATTATGTGTGATGCCGATGTAGATGGTAGTCATATCTCAACCTTAATACTAACCTTCTTTTATAGATATATGAAAGAATTAATAGAAAGAGGACATATATATATTGCAGCACCACCTTTGTATTTAGTGAAAAGAGGAGCAAAAGGAAAAGGGGAATATGCTTGGAATGATGATCAACGTGATCGTTTAGTATTAAAATATGGCGAAAACGCCAAAATACAACGCTATAAAGGTCTTGGTGAAATGAATGCAATTCAGCTATGGGAAACCACAATGGATCCTGAGCGCAGAACCATGCGTCAGGTAATTATTGAAAACGATGTAGAAGCAGATAGAGTATTCTCAATGTTAATGGGAGACGAAGTACCTCCACGCAGAGAGTTTATTGAAAAAAATGCAATCTATGCAAATATTGATGCATAAGTTGAGCGTTGCTATTTAAAAGTATAAAATAGTTAAGGACAAAATAAAAAAATATAATAACAATTAAAAATTAAAAATGAAAGTAACAGTAGTAGGAGCAGGAGCAGTAGGCGCAAGTTGTGCGGAGTATATTGCCATTAAAAATTTCGCTTCAGAAGTAGTGGTTTTAGATATTAAAGAAGGTTTTGCTGAAGGTAAAGCGATGGATTTAATGCAAACAGCATCTTTAAACGGTTTCGATACTAAAATTACAGGATCAACCAATGATTATGCAAAAACAGCAAACAGCGATGTCTGCGTAATTACATCAGGAATACCTCGTAAACCAGGTATGACACGTGAAGAATTAATAGGTATAAATGCAGGTATTGTAAAAATGGTATCTAAAAGTTTGTTAGTACATTCTCCAAATACCATTATTATTGTAGTGTCAAATCCTATGGATGCAATGACATATTTAGTGCATAAAACAACAAATTTACCGAAAAATAGAATTATAGGTATGGGTGGAGCATTAGATTCTGCACGTTTTAAATACCGTTTAGCAGAAGCATTAGATGCGCCAATTTCGGATATAGATGGTATGGTGATTGGAGGTCATTCAGATAAAGGAATGGTGCCATTAATACATAAAGCAGCACGTAATAGTATAAAAATATCTGAGTTTTTATCTGTAGAACGAATGGAGCAAGTAGTACAAGATACTAAGGTTGGTGGAGCAACGTTAACAGGTTTATTAGGTACATCTGCTTGGTACGCTCCAGGAGCAGCAGTTTCAGCAATGGTACAAGCAATTGCTTGTGACACCAAAAAGATTTTTCCATGCTCAGCATTGTTAAACGGTGAATTTGGTTTGTCAGATTTATCAATAGGTGTGCCTTGTGTATTAGGTAAAAACGGTATCGAAAAAATAATTGAAATTTCATTATCAGATGCAGAAAAAGCTAAATTAACAACATCTGCAGAAGGAGTAAAGAAAACAAATGGACTGTTAAGTTTATAATAATTTTTAAGTTAGTGTTTTGAAAAACAATTACTTTAGCCTTATTCAATTTAGAATTTTTTTTAGTATCATAAAAAATAATTAGACAGAGAGTCTTACGTTATAAAATTAATTAAAATAAATAAAAAATGAAAAATATAGTAATATTAGTAATCGTCTTTGTAATGAACATAATGGCGTTTGCACAAGAAAAAATTACAGAAGGAATATTAGTTCAGTCGCAAACTATGAGTAGTGCTGATGAAGCAGTAAATGCTCAATTAGCAATGATGGGAGAAATGATAACAACCACTTATTTTAAAGAAGGGAAATCTCGTTCAGAATTATCAAATCCAATGATAGGAGAAACAGTTGCTATTATTGATACCGATAAAAAAGAAATGTTAATACTTTTAAATAACCCAATGATGGGTAAAAAATATGTAAAACAGAGCACAGAAAAAGCAGCAGACGCTTTAGATGGTATTAAAGTAGAAAAAACTGGCGAAACTAAAAATATTTTAGGATATGAGTGTGTAAGGTATAATGTTACAGGTTCTAAAAATGGAGTAAATCTAAAAATAACGATATATACTACAGATAAGTTAAAAATTGCAAACAAAAAAAATATAGGATTTGGAAACCAAATTAAAGGATTCGCAATGTACACAGAATCCGTAGTAAAACAAATGGGTTCTGAAATAGTAATAAAAATTGAAGTAACCTCTGTTAAAAAAGCAGAAATTGCAGACAGTAAGTTTGAAATGGTTATACCAGAAGGGTATGAAAAAACAGACAATTTGCCTGGTATGTAATACTAGAAAATAATCAATAATAAAAGCGCATAAATTATAATTAATTTATGCGCTTTTATATTTTTAACACTTTCTTTAATTAAGCTAAATTTTCACGATTAAAATAGCTATAAATCTAAGGATTGGAAGTAAATAAAGTATAAACACTAAAAATCTTTACAGAAACTAGTTAAACTGTTTGCTAAATTAGTAGAGAAAATATATATTTGCTCGTTTTTAAACAATAGTACATTTAATATAAAATACAATGCAAAACAAAGGATTAATTAAACTATTTGCTTTCTTATTTGTAGCGATAAGTATTTATCAGCTATCATTTACATACATCGCAAATAAAGTAGAAGGTGACGCAGCAACTTATGCTAAAGCAAATTTTAAAAATGAGTTAACCAAGGACGAGTTAGCTAAAAAGTATTTAGATTCCGTAGGAAAAGAAACTGCAATAGCAGGTATTACTTATGATTATGCTAAAAAAAGAGTCTTAAATCAAGGGTTAGATTTAAAAGGTGGTATTAATGTTATACTCCAAATATCAACAAAAGACATCTTAAGAGGCTTAACAAACGACACTAAAAACCCAGTGTTTAACCAAGCATTAACTTTAGCAGATGAATTACAAAAAGATTCTGACGCAACGTATTTAGAATCATTTTTTGATGCTTTTGAGCAAATAAATGCAAAAGCAGTAACTAAAACACCGTTAGCAGCAACAGATATTTTTGCAAACAAAATATTAGAAGGAGAAGTTAATTTTAAAATGACTGATGATGAAGTTGAGCCTGTTTTAACTCGTAAGTTAGACGAATCAATCGAATCTGCTTTTGAAGTATTAAGAAAACGTATTGATAAATTTGGAGTTACACAACCTAATATTCAACGCTTAGGTAAATCGGCACGTATTTTAGTAGAATTGCCAGGAGCAAAAGACGTTACTCGTATTAAAAAACTATTACAAAGTACAGCACAATTAGAGTTTTACGAAACTCATACCTTTAAAGAAGTAGCAAATTACTTACTTGCAGTAAACAGTAAATTAGAAAAAGAAGTAAAAGTTGAAGAAACAATAGATAGTATTGGATCATCACATACACCAACAGAAGATTCAGCAGCAGCTTTATTAGGTACAGAAAACGATTCTATAGAAAAAGCAAACCAAGTATCGCCATTTTTTGATGCACTAATGTTAAACCCATCAATAAATCAAGGAGGAAACCCAGTACATTTAGGTTTTGCAACAAAAAGCAATAAAAAAATAATAACCCAATTTTTAAACGACACCAAAAAATTAAGAAAAGGAGCTGTTAAAAATGCAAAATTTAGATGGGGAAAAGAATTGTCAGCAAGCGACAAAGCAAATTATGGTTTCTCAGAAGAAGACAACAAAACTTACTTCCCATTAATAGCATTAAAAGTAGGTAGAGACGGTAAACCAGCAATGTTAGGAGATGTAGTTACCGATGCACGTTCGCAATTTACACAATCAGGACGACCAGCAGTTGGCATTACCATGAATGCTCTTGGAGCAAAACAATGGGAAAAAATTACAGGAAATATCGCAAAACAAGGAAATACAGTGGCGATTGTATTAGATGATATTGTATATTCAGACGCAACAGCACGTCAAGCAATTTCTGGAGGGCAAACAGAAATTTCAGGAAGTTTTACGCTAAATGAAACAAAAGATTTAGCAAACGTATTAAGGGCAGGTAAATTACCAGCATCAGCAGAAATTATTCAATCAGAAGTAGTAGGTCCATCTTTAGGGAAAGAAGCTATAGATAGTGGAAAAATGTCATTCTTATTGGCATTAATGTTAGTGTTTTTATGGATGATTTTTTATTACGGTAAATCAGGTGTTTATGCAAACATAGCATTACTAATTAATGTATTACTAATCTTCGGTATTTTAGCAGGTTTAAGCGCAGTTTTAACATTGCCTGGTATTGCAGGTATTGTATTAACAATAGGTATGTCAGTAGATGCGAATGTACTTATTTTTGAACGTATAAAAGAAGAGTTAAAATTAGGAAAATCGCAATTAGAGGCCGTAAAAGATGGGTTTAATAATGCACTATCTTCAATTCTAGATGCGAATATTACAACTTTTTTAACAGCAGTTATCTTATTTGTATTTGGTACAGGTCCAATACAAGGTTTTGCAACCACATTAATGATAGGTATCGCAACCTCATTATTTACAGCAATATTTATTACCCGTTTACTTATTGACAGGCAAGTAGAAAAAGGGAACGAACTAACATTTACTACTGGAATTACTAAAAATTGGTTTACAAAAATGTCAATTCAGTTTTTACAAAAACGTAAATTAACATACTTAATATCAGGAGTGTTAGTTGTAGCATCTTTAGCTTCGTTGTTTACTAACGGATTAAATCAAGGAGTTGATTTTGTAGGAGGAAGAACCTATTTAGTGCGTTTTGATAACGCAATGAATACTACTGAGGTAGCAAATAAGCTAACCAAAGAGTTTGGTAGCGTAGAGGTAAAAACTTTTGGTAAGGATAATCAATTAAAAATAACTACAAAATACAAAATTGATGAATCTGGCGTTGAAATAGATAATGAAATACAAGAAAAACTATACAACCAATTAAAACCTTATTTCCCCAATAATTTAACGTACGATGCATTTGCAAACGGAGACGAAACAAAAAAAATAGGATTAATGCAATCTATGAAAGTAGGTCCAACCATTGCCGATGATATTAAAAAAGCATCTTTTTGGGCAGTATTAGGTTCGTTATTAATAGTTTTCTTATATATATTAATGCGTTTTAAATGGTGGCAATTTAGTTTAGGTGCCGTTATTGCAGTTTTTCATGATGTATTAATAGTATTAGGTATCTTCTCTATAGCAAAAGGGATTATGCCATTTAATATGGAAGTAAACCAAGCATTTATTGCCGCAATATTAACCGTAATAGGATATTCGTTAAATGATACCGTTGTTGTGTTTGATAGAATTAGAGAGTTTTTTAATAAAAACCAAGACTGGGAATTTAATAAAACCGTAAATGCAGCATTAAATAGTACATTAAGTAGAACCTTAAATACATCATTAACTACGTTAATTGTATTAGGTACTATATTTATACTAGGTAGCGACTCGATTAAAGGATTTATTTTCGCATTAATTATAGGCGTAGTTGTAGGTACATATTCATCATTATTTATCGCAACACCAGTAATGTTTGATACGGTAGGTAAAAAAGAATTAGAA
>CAZWNY010000069.1:0-8131 GCA_964635575.1 uncultured Kordia sp.
ACTGGCAGCAAATATGGTTCCGTTCGGAATTAAAGTGCCTGTTCCGCTAGGTCCATCAATTTCTGTATAAAATGCTCCTTCAGGAGGTGTAGGAACTTGAAATGTTTCACAATAATCTTCAGGAATAGCCCATTCATCAATTAAAAGAACAGTAAATGAACTTTCGTTAAAGCATTCATTTGCATCAAGTCCATTATAAATATAATACGTTCCGCTATCAATAATTGTATCTCCTGCGTTTAGCATTACACCTGTTCCGTTTGATCCGTCAGGGGCATCATAATAATTACCATTTGTTATCGAAGGTAGTATGAATTGACTACATTCAACTACATTTGGTATTATGGATATTGCTGGTAATGGATTTACAATAATGTCAAAAAATGTGACTGCAGAACAATCTGGGTTACTATTATTTATTAAAGCTGCCCAAATAGTAAAAGGAGAGTTTGCTATTGAAACCCCTATGGCGGAACCAATAGAACCAATGCCGTTTAACGCATCGTTTTCGCTAAAATGATAACTTACGGTATAATTAGTAGAACTTAATCCATTTAAAATAGCAACATTTTGATTTGTTAAAACAGCTATTGTAGAAGGTAAATTACAAAGTTGTATGTTTGGTGGTTGTGTAGCGGTTATATTGGCTTCTAATAATAAATCAAAACTTAATATAGCATCACAAAATGTATTGGTTTGTATGTTTAATATTTTAAGATAGATGGTTTCAGCACCGGCACTAATATAATTGGTAATGTTTGGCGCTGTAATAGGTGTATTGGGAATATCGGCAAGCGTAGCGAAATAGATTGCGTCATAAATAGTGGTATCTAACCCTAAAAATGCTTCATTGTTTACAGATAAATCAAATGAAAGTGTCCCGCTACCATCATCACAAATGGTAATGTTATTAGGGTTATTATAAGTTAAATCACTAACAATAATAGTATCTGTTAAGGTACAACTTGTGCTATTTTGTGAGGCAATAACCGTGTAAGTTCCTGATTGATTAACGGTTATTGTGTTTGTTGTTGCTCCTGTAATTGGAGTTCCGTTTAATGTCCAAGCATGTGTAAAATTAGCATTATCTAAACTGGTGGTAACATCAAAACTATTACCTGTACAAATACTAGTATCGTCACCTAAATTAAGTGGAGTAGTAAAGCTTCCTGACTCTATAAAAACGACTGAATCATAATTAGGATTGTTATAATCCCCTATTACGAGTCTAATTCGGTATGGATTGTTTGGTGTTAATGTTGAAGATGCATTTAAAACTACAGTATGTCCTCTCATATTTAAGGTAGAAGAAGCTGGGTTGGTTACATTGTAAGTAGAAAATAAACTTGCGTTTTCTGAAGTACATCCAGGATTATGTGTGTTATCTCTAATTGTGGCTACAGAAACAGGAGAAGTAGTACTTGGTATAATGGCTAAATTAGTGGTTGTGCCTGTGATTAAATCCGTAATTTCAAAAGCAAAAACATCACTAAAGCCACACTGCCATTGCCCGTATTCATTAGATGCGAAAATAAAATTAAAACTAAAATCACTTGATATTGGAGTGAAATCAAATTGTAAAAAAGCGGTATCGGTAATGGTTGCAGATTGCCCTGTACTGGTGCTAATGTTTTCTAAAGTAGCGTCACTATTATTATTAATCTGACTACTTAAATTAGTATCAGTATAAATGCCTTCCGTTAAATTTGCAATACCCGTACGAATAATTACACCTTCTGAAATTGGAAATGAAGAGCTATTTTGATTAAAATACGCTACGGATTGCCCTGAAGAATATGAAACATTTATAGGGTCAATACAAGACCCATTCAATAACAGTTCTGCTAAACTAGTTGCTGTATATGAGCTGTCATTTACCGTAATAGTTTGAGAAAAACTAATGCTAGATGTTAAAAGTAGTACGTAATAAATAGATTTTAACTTCACTTTTTAATTTCTTAAAGAGTTAATAGTTTTTAATTTAGATAATATTATTTAGTTATTTAAATAACCTCGTGAATGGCATAAAAAAACAATGTGAATAACTTCTTTAATTTGTTTCATACGAGTGCTAACTCAATATTTCTGTTTTTCGTTGCGAATATACTTACGTAAGTAAGGTTTTAATATAATGTATAATTTTTAATGTAGCGCCAGATTGTTGACTAATATACTTAGTATTAATTTCCCCTGTTTTTTTACTAAAATGATCATTATTAATAAGCGTTAAAATTAAGGCGTTGTATTCTTGTTTATTCTGTACAACTAACACTCCTTTTTGGGCAACCAAATCTACAGCTTCTTTAAACTTTTCGTACTTGTACCCAATTATAATTGGGATTCCAAATACTGCGGGTTCTAACACATTATGTAAACCTGTTTTAAAAGCACCACCTACAAAAGCAATATCAGCATAACTATATATTTTAGTTAATAAACCAATGGTATCTATTATTAAAACATCATAATCGTCTAAAACCCTACCTTCTATTTCAGAAAAAAGAATAACCGATTTTTTAATTTTTGATATTAAACGGCGTATTTCTTCTTTTTTAATGTTATGTGGAGCAATTATATGTTTTATGTTTTTATAAGAGTTTATAAAATCTATATAAATAACTTCATCATTTTCCCAAGAACTTCCATAAACAATAGTAGTTTTATTTTGTTTAAAGTTTTTAACAAATTGTAATTGATTATCACGATTTAAAATCTCTAAAACTCGATCAAATCGAGTATCTCCAGAAATAGTTACATTGTTAAAATTAAGTTGATGTAAAAGTTGTTTTGAAATTTCATTTTGCACAAAAAAATGTTCGAATGTTTGTAAATATTTTTGCATCCATTTTCCATAAAACTTAAAAAACGCTTGATTTTCTCTAAAAATTGCAGAAACCAAAAGTGTTTTTATATTTTTACGCTTTAATTCGGTTAAATAGTTAGGCCAAAATTCATATTTTACAAAAATCACTAAATCAGGATGTATTACATTTAAAAACAGCTTTGCATTACGTTTAGTATCTAAAGGTAAATAAACAATAACATCAGCAACTGTGCTGTTTTTTTTTACCTCATAACCTGATGGAGAAAAAAAACTGATTACAATTTTATGTGCTTGATATTCCTTTTTTAACTGTTCAATAATTGGTAAACCTTGTTCAAACTCACCTAAAGATGCGCAATGAATCCAAATCGTTTTATCCGTAGTTTTTATTTTTTCTTTTAATATAGCAAATACCGTTTTCCTGCCGTTAACAAATAGTTTTATTTTCGGGTTAAATAGGGCAACTATCTTTAAAAAAAAATGTGCTAAATGTGTAAAAAAAGTATAAATAAATAACAAGGCAGTGCTTAATAATAATTTGTAAAGCTAAAATACATTTTTTAAATTAAAATTGACCTATACATAAAATGGATTTTGTATTTTTGATAGAAATTTAGAAACTACATTTAAAATGAAAAAAATACAAATGGTTGACTTAAAAGGTCAGTATGCAAAAATTAAAGAAAAAGTAGACGCTTCTATTTTAGAAGTATTGGATACTACAGCATATATAAACGGGCCTGAAGTAAAAGCGTTTCAAGCAGCGTTAGAAACCTATTTAGGTGTAAAACACGTAATACCTTGTGCAAACGGCACAGATGCTTTGCAAATTGCAATGATGGGGTTGGGGTTAAAACCAGGTGATGAGGTAATTACTGCCGACTTTACCTTTGCAGCGACCGTTGAGGTAATCGCTTTGTTGGGATTAATACCTGTTTTAGTAGATGTAAATTCAGATGATTTTAACATAAATATTAAGGCTATTGAACGTGCCATTACACCAAAAACCAAAGCAATTGTACCTGTACATTTATTTGGTCAATCGGCAAATATGGACGCGATAATGGCATTAGCAAAAAAACATAATTTATTTGTAATTGAAGACAATGCACAAGCAATAGGCTCAACCTATGCATCAAACGATGGTAGCCACAAAAAAACAGGAACGATAGGTCATGTAGCATCAACTTCCTTTTTTCCATCTAAAAATTTAGGATGTTATGGAGATGGCGGAGCAATTTTTACCAATGATGATGAGTTAGCACATACACTTAGAGGAATTGTAAACCACGGTATGTATGTTCGTTACCACCACGATGTAGTTGGTGTAAACTCTCGTTTAGATTCGATACAAGCAGCTGTTTTAAGAATAAAATTAGAAAAACTAGATGATTATTGTGACGCTCGTAGAAACGCCGCCGATAAATACGATACTGCATTTGCAAACCAAGCAAAAATTACAACTCCTGTACGTACAGGAAACCATGTTTTTCATCAATATACATTAAAAATTGAAGGCGATAGAGATGCGTTAGCAAAACACTTAAACGATAAAGGTATTCCTTGTGGAGTATATTACCCAATACCTTTACACAGCCAAAAAGCATATAAAGACACTCGATATAACGAAGCCGATTTTCCAGTAACCAATCAGTTAATAAAAGAAGTAATCTCATTACCAATGCATACTGAATTAGAGGATAATCAAATTAAATTTATTACAGATACTGTAAAAGAATTTGTAAATAGATAATATAGAAATAAACAACGCTAAAAATGTTTTTTCAAAAAACACTTTTTATGTCCTTAAATCGAAATTATTGATTGGAATAACGTTTTAACTATTGAATATAAAATGAAAATATTAGTAACAGGAGGTTTAGGTTTTATTGGTTCGCACACTGTTGTAGAGCTTCAAAACAAAGGATTTGAGGTTATTATTATTGATGATTTATCTAATTCTTCTGTTTCTGTTTTAGAAGGAATTGTAAAAATTACAGGCATTACACCGGAGTTTATTCAATTAGATTTAAAAAACAAAAACAAAGTAGCTTCTTTTTTTAAAAACCACAGTAATATTATTGGAGTTATCCATTTTGCAGCCAGTAAAGCAGTTGGTGAAAGTATTAAAAACCCATTATTATATTATGAAAACAACATTAATGCCTTAGTGTATGTATTGCAAGAATTAGAGAAACATCAAATTTCAAACTTTATATTTAGCAGTTCGTGTACAGTTTATGGACAAGCAGATAAATTACCAATAATCGAAAATTCATCTGTAAAAAAAGCCGAATCTCCATACGGAAACACTAAACAAATAGGAGAGGAAATTATACAAGATCTATGTAAAACAGCGACTAATTTAAAAGCTATTGCATTACGATATTTTAATCCTATTGGAGCGCATTCATCTTCAGAAATAGGAGAATTACCTGTCGGGACACCACAAAATTTAGTTCCATTTATAACACAAACAGCTATTGGTTTACGAGAAAAACTAACTATTTTCGGAAGTGATTACCCAACAAATGACGGCACTGCAATACGAGATTATATTCACGTAGTAGATTTAGCAAAAGCACATGTAGTAGCGGTACAACGCTTAATAAATAAAGAGGCAAAGAGTAATTTCGAAACCTTCAATATAGGTACAGGAACAGGAAATTCTGTATTACAAGTAATTCAATCTTTCGAAAAAATTTCGGGTATAAAAATAAATTATACAATTGTTGATAGACGTATTGGCGATGTTACCTCAGCCTATGCAAATATTGTTAAAGCAAGCACAGAATTAGGTTGGGAAGCACAATTAACCCTCGATGATGCAATGCGTGATGCTTGGAGATGGGAACAAAAAATAAAAAGATAACCTTTTTATTTAAACAAATTTTGCCTTTCTTTTTTCTAAAAATGCAGTTGTACCCTCTTTAAAATCGGGAGTTCCAAAACAAATACCAAACTGGGTAATTTCACTTTCAAAACCATTGGTTCCATCTGTATAATTATCATTTATAGCTTTTATGGCATGTGCAATGGCTACTGGTGAATTTCGCATAATTTTACTAGCTATTTTATTGGCAAGTGGTAATAAATCTTCTGGAGCAACTACATAATTAACCAATCCATAATCTTTTGCTTCATTTGCATCAATCATACCCGCAGTCATCATCATTTCCATTGCCTTTCCTTTACCTACTAATTGTGGTAAACGCTGTGTGCCTCCGTAACCCGGTATTACACCTAATGAAACTTCTGGCAATCCCATTTTTGCGTTATCACTTGCAATTCTAAAATGTGCTGCCATAGCTAATTCTAATCCGCCACCTAATGCAAAACCATTTATAGCTGCAATTACTGGGGTTGATAAATTGGCTACAAAATCAAATAAAATATGTTGTCCGTTTCTTGCTAATTCTTCTCCTTGTGCAACGTTAAAACTTGCAAATTCGCTAATATCAGCTCCTGCAATAAAAGCCTTTTCGCCACTACCTGTAACAATAATTACTTGTATGTTTTGGTCTTCATTTAAGGTTTTAAAAGCAGTGTGCAACTCTTGTATAGTCGCTTTGTTTAAAGCATTTAATTTTTTAGGTCGGTTTATGGTAATAGTTGCAATACCGTTTTCGATTTGTGTTAAAATATTTTCGTAGTTCATAGTTATTTATTTAGGTAAGGTAACGGTAAAAATCGTCCCTTTATTTTTTGTTGATGCAAAGGTAATGTTTCCTTTGTAAGTATCAATTATATTTTTCACCATAGCCAAACCAAGTCCCATTCCGCTATTTTTGGTTGTAAAATTAGGTTCAAATATTTTCTGTTGATGTTCCTCATTAATGCCATCTCCGTTATCTGAAACTGTAATTTCTACTTGTTTATTCAGGTTTTTTATGTGTATTTTAATTGTAGTAGCATTTGCTTGTTGGGCATTTTTTATTAAATTAGTAATTACTCGTATTAATTGTGTGCGATCAAATAAAATAATAATTTTTTCTTTTTCTGATGAAAATTGAATGTCGTTTTTATTAAAAATTTCTGAAGCGAGTTTAACAACCTCTACTACGTTAAGCGATTCTTTTTTTTGTGTAGGCATTTTTGCAAAATTAGAAAACGCTTCTGCAATTGTACTCATGGTATCTATTTGTTGTATAATGGTTTTAGAGTATTCATCAAGTTTTTGGTGTACATCTGGACTTTGAGGGTTAAATCTTCGTTGAAAACTTTGTACGGTTAAACGCATTGGAGTAAGCGGATTTTTTATTTCGTGTGCTACTTGTTTTGCCATTTCCCTCCACGCTTGTTTACGTTCGCTTTTTGCTAATTTTACGGCACTTTCCTGCAACTCTTCAATCATACTATTGTAAGCAATTACAAGTGTATTTATTTCTTGACTGGTATTGTTTATTTCAATTTTTGTATTCCGTTTATTTAATCTTGTTTTATAAATTTTTTCGGTAATTAGTTGTAATGATTTGGTAATGTATTTTGATAAAAAATAGGCTAAAGTTATTGCTATTAATAGTATAACTAGATAAACCATAACCATTCGCCTTAAGTATTCTTTTAATTCTCTCGACATAAATTGATTGTCCTGAATATATGGTAATGCTAAAATAGCGAGAGGTTTAAACTTAGCATCTACAATATAACTGTAAGAAGATTGTACAATTTTACCTTCTTTTTTAATAGTGGTAACGTGGCGTTTATCGATACTGTTTTCTAATGCAAGTACTATTTTTTTAGAAAGTTTTTCAGGAGGTATGCTTGTTTGTTCTCTAATAGAAGATGCGCTAGATGCAATTAAAAATTCGCCTTTAAAATTATAGAGTTTTATCTCTAAGTTGTGTACATCTGACAACTCATAAATAAAGTTTTTTTCTTTAAAAATTAAGGGAATGTTTTTAGTGTTTATAGGGTACGTAGTTTTTGCTCTTAATTGATAAACTATTTGGTCTTTTAGCGTATTTTCTTTTCTTAAAAGTCGATCTTGATGATATTCTTGAGCCTCTTCATTGTATTGATAAATAGTAACAACCGCCATTAATACCGAAGATAATATTACTAAAAACAACATCGATAAAAATATCCGAAATCGTAAAGAAGATTTTTTAAGATTCATGTTTCTGAAGCGTTTTTGTTATATAAAAACAATTATTATTAGAAAAGAGCAAAAGGTTATCAAAACACTTGTCTTTTAGGGTTATTATATAACCAAATTTACAATTTTTATTTTAAGATAATTCGTAAAACCACACTTTTATCAGGTTAAACGTATTAAATATAAAACATTGATAAAAGGAAATGGTT
>CAZWNY010000070.1:0-7828 GCA_964635575.1 uncultured Kordia sp.
ATGTTGCAGATGCTCCGTATGCTTCAAGTGCCCAAACTTCCATTTCTCCAAAACGCTGACCACCAAATTGTGCTTTACCACCTAATGGTTGTTGTGTAATTAGTGAATATGGGCCTATTGAACGAGCGTGCATTTTATCATCAATCATATGACCTAATTTAATCATATAAATAACTCCAACTGTTGCTGCTTGGTCAAAACGCTCACCTGTTCCGCCATCATATAAATATGTATGTCCAAAACGTGGCACTCCTGCTTCGTCAGTAAGGTCGTTAATTTGTGATAAAGTTGCTCCATCAAATATTGGTGTTGCATATTTACGTCCTAATTTTTGACCTGCCCAACCTAATACGGTTTCATAAATTTGACCAATATTCATACGTGATGGTACTCCTAATGGGTTTAGAACAATGTCTACTGGCGTTCCGTCTTCTAAGAAAGGCATGTCTTCAGCTCGCACAATACGTGCTACAATACCTTTATTACCATGACGCCCTGCCATTTTATCTCCTACTTTTAATTTACGTTTTTTAGCCACATACACTTTTGCTAATTTTAAAATCCCTGCAGGTAGCTCATCTCCTACGGAAATAGTAAATTTTTCACGGCGTAAATTACCCTGTAAATCGTTTACTTTAATTTTATAATTATGTAGTAAATCGTTTACTAAAGTGTTTATTTTTTTATCTACTGTCCAGTTAGAGCTTACTAAGTGAATAAAATCATCTACTGAGTTTAACATTTTTAAGGTGAATTTTTTACCTTTTGGTAATACTTCTTCTCCTAAATCATTAAAAACTCCTTGTGCTGTTTTTCCGCTAACAATAGTGAATAATTTTTCGACTAAAGTTGATTGTAATTTTTCAAATTTAGTTTCGTATTTTAATTCCACACTATTTAACTCTTCTTTATCTTGATTACGCTTACGTTTATCTTTTATAGAGCGAGAAAATAATTTTTTTCCTATTACTACTCCGTGTAATGATGGTGATGCTTTTAAAGATGCATCTTTTACATCCCCTGCTTTATCTCCAAATATTGCACGTAATAGTTTTTCTTCTGGTGTTGGGTCTGATTCTCCTTTTGGAGTAATCTTACCAATAAGTATGTCTCCAGGACCTACTTCTGCACCAATACGAATCATCCCGTTTTCATCTAAATCTTTTGTAGCTTCTTCTGATACGTTTGGTATGTCGTTAGTTAATTCTTCGTTACCTAGTTTTGTGTCTCTTACATCTAACGTATATTCATCTATATGAATAGAGGTAAAAATGTCTTCTCTAACTACTTTTTCTGAAATTACAATTGCATCCTCAAAATTATACCCTTTCCAAGGCATAAAAGCAACTTTCAAATTTCTACCTAAAGCTAGTTCTCCTTGTTGTGTAGCATAACCTTCACAAAGTACTTGACCTTCTTCTACTTTATCGCCTTTTTTAAGAATTGGTTTTAAGTTTATAGATGTACCTTGATTGGTTTTACGAAATTTGATTAAATCGTATGTAATTATGTTAGATTCAAAACTTATTAAAGTTTCTTCTTCTGTTCTTTCGTATTCAATAGTAATTTTATCTGCGTCAACGTACTGAACTTCTCCTACTCCTTCTGCATTTATTAATACTCTTGAATCTTTTGCTACCTGACGCTCTAAACCTGTTCCTACAATAGGAGATTCTGGGCGCAATAATGGTACTGCTTGACGCATCATGTTTGATCCCATTAATGCTCTATTGGCATCATCATGTTCTAAAAATGGAATTAATGACGCTGATATTGATGCGATTTGATTTGGCGATACATCGGCATAATTAATTTCAGAAGGATCTACAACTGGAAAATCTCCTTCCATACGTGCAATAATTTTATCTTCTAAAATCTTACCATTTTCATCTATAGGATTATTAGCTTGTGCTATTTTCATCCCTTCTTCTTCCTCTGCACTTAAATAGATTGGTGTAGCTTTTAAATCCACCAATCCGTTTTCTACTTTACGATATGGTGTTTCTATAAAACCTAAAGAGTTTATTTTTGCATAAACTGCTAAAGATGATATTAATCCAATGTTTGGTCCTTCAGGAGTTTCAATCGGACATAAACGACCATAGTGTGTATAATGTACATCACGAACTTCGAAACCTGCTCTTTCACGAGACAAACCACCTGGTCCTAATGCGGATAACCTTCTTTTATGTGTAATTTCTGCTAATGGATTGGTTTGATCCATAAACTGAGATAATTGGTTGGTACCAAAAAACGAGTTAATTACTGACGATAATGTTTTCGCATTAATTAGATCGATTGGTGTAAACACTTCGTTATCACGAACATTCATTCGTTCACGAATTGTACGTGCCATACGAGACAAACCTACTCCAAATTGAGAAGATAATTGCTCTCCAACGGTTCTTACACGTCTGTTAGACAAGTGATCGATATCATCAATTTCTGCTTTTGAGTTAATTAACTCAATTAAGTATTTGATAATGGTAATGATGTCTAATTTTGTTAAAACCCTTTTGTTCATATCGACATCAAGGTTTAACTTTTTATTCATTCTATAACGACCAACTTCACCTAAATTGTAACGTTGCTCTGAAAAGAATAACTTATCGATAATACCTTTTGCCGTTTCATAATCTGGCGGTTCAGCATTACGTAATTGTCTGTAAATATGTTCTACTGCTTCTTTTTCAGAGTTGGTAGGGTCTTTTTGAAGTGTGTTATGAATAATTGAATATTCTGCTAATTGACCACCTTCTTTGTGTAATAAGATTGTTTTAACTTCTGCATCTAAAATTTCAGCAGTGTTTTCTTTGTCTAATACGGTATCACGATCTAAGATAATTTCATTTCTTTCTATAGAAACTACTTCTCCTGTATCTTCATCAACAAAATCTTCATGCCATGTATTTAACACACGTGCTGCTAATTTACGACCTAATACTTTTTTTAGTCCTGCTTTAGAAACTTTTATTTCTTCAGCGAGGTCAAATATTTCTAAAATATCTTTATCTCTTTCAAAACCAATTGCTCTAAATAAGGTGGTAACTGGTAGTTTTTTCTTTCTATCAATATACGCATACATTACTTGATTGATATCGGTTGCGAATTCAATCCAAGAACCTTTAAAAGGTATTACTCTTGCTGAGTATAATTTAGTTCCGTTTGCATGAAATGATTGTCCGAAGAAAACACCTGGAGACCTATGTAATTGAGAAACAATAACACGTTCTGCTCCATTAATTACAAAAGTACCGCTTGAAGTCATGTAAGGAATTGTTCCTAAATACACATCTTGAACAATGGTTTCAAAATCCTCATGTTCAGGGTCTGTACAATACAGTTTCAATCTTGCTTTTAGAGGCACACAATGTGTTAAACCTCTTTCAATGCATTCTTGAATAGAGTACCGAGGAGGATCTACAAAGTAATCAATGAATTCTAATACAAAGTTATTTCTGGTATCAGTAATTGGAAAGTTTTCCATAAAGGTATTGTACAGACCTTCATTTCCACGTTCATCTGATTTTGTTTCTAATTGAAAAAAATCTTGAAAGGATTTGATTTGAACATCCAAAAAATCTGGATAATCTGGTATGTTGTTTACCGATGAAAAACTTATTCTTTCGTAAGGTGTTGCTAACATTAATTTTAGAAATTATATAGTAAATAAATATCTTAAAAAAAACGTATATTTTATATACGCAAAATGGTTTAGGTCTATGAGAGTATCCTCAAAGACCTAAACCTTAGCTTATTGCTAGGGAAGAATTATTTTAATTCTACCTCTGCTCCAGCTTCTTCTAAAGATGCTTTTAAAGCATTTGCTTCATCTTTAGTTACTCCTTCTTTGATTGGCGCTGGCGCACTATCAACAATTCCTTTAGCTTCTTTTAAACCTAAACCTGTTAATTCTTTAACTAATTTTACAACTGCTAATTTAGAACCACCTGCTGCTTTTAAAATTACATCAAATTCTGTTTGTTCTTCATCACCATCACCACCATCTGCTGCTGGTCCTGCTACCGCTACTGCTGCTGCTGCTGGCTCAATACCATACTCATCTTTTAAGATGTTTGCTAATTCGTTAACGTCTTTTACCGTTAAGTTTACTAATTTTTCTGCGAAATCTTTTAAATCTGCCATTTTCTATCGTTTTAAAATGTATTATATATTAATTTTTTGTGCGTACACGGTTTGGTGTTATCTTATTTTTCAGATAACGTTTTTAAGATGCCTGCAATTGTACCACCACCAGACTTTAACGCAGAAATTACGTTTTTAGCTGGAGATTGTAACAATCCGATGATATCTCCAATCAATTCTTCTTTAGATTTGATGTCAACTAAAATATCTAGTTGATCATGCCCTATATAAACTGACTGTTCTACAAAAGCACCTTTTAACAAAGGTTTTTCTCCTTTTGATTTTTTTAAAAATAACTTAATTACCTTTGCGGGTGCATTTCCTGTTTCAGAAAACATTAAAGATGTATTTCCTTTCAATGCTGAAGGAAGATTTTCAAAGTCTTTATCTGAAGCTTCCATTGCTTTTTCTAGCAATGTATTTTTAACTACCGCTAAAGATACGTCAGCTTTAAAACAAGCTCTTCTTAATTCAGAAGTATCCCTTGCATTTAAACCTGATATATCTGCTAAATAAATATTAGCATTTTCAGCTAACTTAGCAGTTAAGTCTTTAATTATCGCTGATTTTTCTTCTCTGTTCATAATATTAAAGTTTTACTACTAATTAAACCGCTACCGCTTTCAAATCTATTGCTACAGCAGGACTCATAGTACTAGACATACTAATACTTTTTACATAAATTCCTTTTGCTGAAGTTGGCTTCAATCTCATTATTGTTTTTAATAATTCGTCTGTATTTTCTTCAATTTTTTTCGCATCAAAAGATACTTTTCCAACTGAAGCGTGAATGATTCCTGTTTTATCAACTTTAAAGTCAATTTTACCAGCTTTTACCTCAGTAACAGCTTTAGCAACATCCATAGTTACTGTACCTGTTTTTGGATTAGGCATTAAGCCTCTTGGTCCTAAAACCCGACCTAAAGGACCTAATTTACCCATTACTGAAGGCATTGTGATAATTACATCAACATCTGTCCATCCGCCTTTAATTTTAGCTAAATATTCGTCTAAACCAACATAATCAGCTCCCGCTGCTGTTGCTTCAGCTTCTTTATCTGGTGTTACTAATGCTAAAACTTTAATATCTTTACCCGTACCGTGTGGTAAGGTTACAACCCCTCTAACCATTTGGTTAGCTTTACGAGGATCTACACCTAATCTTACTGCTAAATCTATAGAAGCATCAAAATTAGAGTTTGTGATTTCTTTTACTAAAACAGAAGCTTCTGAAAGAGAATACATTTTATTCTTTTCAATTTTTGCTTGTGCTTCTTTTTGCTTTTTTGTTAATCTTGCCATTTTTTAAATACTTTTAGATTAATTAGGAGCATTTCCACCAGAAACAGTTAAACCCATAGATCTTGCAGTTCCTGCAATCATCTTCATAGCTGATTCGATTTTAAATGCGTTTAAATCTACCATTTTATCTTCAGCAATTGTTTTGACTTGATCCCAAGAAACATTAGCTACTTTTTTTCTGTTTGGCTCTCCTGAACCTTTTTTAATTTTTGCTGCTTCCAACAATTGAACTGCTGCAGGTGGGGTTTTTATAACAAATTCAAATGATTTGTCTTTATAAACCGAAATTACTACCGGTAATACTTTACCTTGTTTATCCTGTGTACGTGCATTAAATTGCTTACAGAATTCCATGATATTTACACCAGCAGCACCTAGAGCGGGTCCAACCGGTGGCGACGGATTCGCTGCACCTCCCCTAACTTGTAGTTTGACTACTTTACTTAACTCTTTTGCCATTTTTTTTAATTTATTTGCTTTTACAATGGAAGCGTAAAAGCGATTTTTAATACTATATTAATGTAACACTTTTTATACTTTTTCTACTTGCATAAAACTTAACTCTAACGGTGTTTTTCTTCCGAAAATTTTAACCATTACTTCAACTTTACGCTTTTCTTCATTAATTTTTTCAATAGTACCATTAAATCCATTAAAAGGACCATCAACAACTTTGATAGTTTCTCCGATAATAAATGGTATCATTACATTGTCGTCCTGCAAGGCTAGTTCATCTACTTTACCTAACATACGGTTTACCTCTGCTTTTCTTAGTGGCACAGGATCTCCTCCTTTTACTTCTCCTAAGAAACCAATTACTCCGTTTATTGATCGAATAACATGTGGGACTTCTCCGGTTAAATTAGCTTGTACCATAATGTATCCTGGAAAATAAACTTTTTCTTTGTTTACTTTTTTTCCATTACGAATTTGCACTACTGTTTGCGTAGGAACTAAAACCTGCTCTACGAAATCACTTAGCTCTAATCTTGAAATTTCCGTTTCAATATAGTTCTTAATTTTATTTTCTTGACCACTAATGGCTCTTACTACGTACCAATTCATATTTTAAATTATTTCATTAAATTAAAATACGTTTCTACTGTTTTTGAAAAAACAGTATCTACTCCCCATATAGCAAGAGAAAATAGAATTGAGAAAACTGCCACTAAAACAGTTAACTTTTGTGCGTTTGGAAATGTTGGCCAAGACACGTTGTTTTTCAATTCTAAAAAAGATTCTTTTATATAACTCATTTTCGCTTTTTTATTAGCATTTGCACGGGATGAGAGACTCGAACTCACGACACCTGGTTTTGGAGACCAGTGCTCTACCAACTGAGCTAATCCCGTTTATTCAGTAAGGCACTCTGAAAACAGAGTACCTCACCTTATAAACTATTTTTTTACTTTTTAGCTAAAATATTAATCTAAAATTTTAGTTACCTGACCAGCACCTACCGTTCTACCACCTTCACGGATAGCAAAACGTAAACCTATGTTTAATGCGATTGACTGATGCAACTCAACTGTAATTGTTAAGTTATCTCCAGGCATAACCATTTCAACTCCATCAGGCAAACTAATTGTACCTGTAACATCCGTAGTTCTCACATAGAACTGAGGACGATAGTTGTTATGGAATGGCGTATGACGCCCACCTTCTTCTTTTTTAAGAACATAAACCTCTGCTTGAAATTTAGCGTGTGGAGTTACTGATCCTGGCTTACAGATAACCATTCCTCTTCTAATATCTTCTTTAGCAATACCTCTTAATAAGATACCTGCATTATCTCCTGCCTCACCTCTATCTAAGATTTGACGGAACATTTCAATACCAGTAATAGTAGAGGCTAACTTTTCAGCTCCCATACCAATAATATCAACATTATCCCCTGTATTTGCAATACCAGTTTCGATACGCCCAGTTGCTACTGTACCACGACCTGTAATTGAAAACACATCTTCAATAGGCATTAAGAAATCTTTATCTACTTCACGTTCTGGCAATTCAATCCACGCATCAACTGCGTCCATTAATTCCATAATAGAATCAACCCATTTAGCATCTCCATTTAATCCACCTAAAGCAGATCCTGAAATTACTGGAGTATTATCCCCGTCATATTGATAGAAAGTTAGTAATTCTCTTATTTCCATATCAACTAACTCCAACAACTCCTCATCATCAACCATATCACATTTATTCATGAATACAACCATACGAGGTATACCAACCTGGCGACCTAATAAGATGTGTTCACGAGTTTGTGGCATTGGACCATCTGTAGCAGCTACAACTAATATAGCCCCATCCATTTGAGCCGCACCTGTAACCATGTTTTTAACATAATCGGCGTGACCTGGACAATCTACGTGTG
>CAZWNY010000071.1:0-7504 GCA_964635575.1 uncultured Kordia sp.
TCCGTCTTCTAAAATAATCTCACCCCAATCACCACGTATTGCAGCTCCTGGCCCAATATAGCAGTTTTCTCCTATAATTACATTTCCTGTAACTGCTGCTAACGGATGTACGAAAGTACTCTTATGTATTACTGGAGTAAATCCTTTAAATTTGTATATCATAAATCCTTATTCCTGCGAAGACAGGAATCTCTTCTTTTTATAAATTATTTATTTTGAATAGAAACAAGTCGTCTTTAAATGATGTTTTTTCTCATCAAATTAGAAATTTCTACCTTTTCAAAAATATGTTAAGCAAACCTTTTTAAAGTTTCTTTTGTAAAATCACTTAGCACTAAACGCCCTGAAATTATTGCTCTTTCTGTTAAAAGTGTGTCCCAATGTTCAGTACCTTCCCACATAATTTTTTTCATTTCCGTCATTGCTTCTGGATTGTAACTGCATAAGTTTTCGGAAAATGTTTTTATTTGACCATCTAATTCTTCTGTAGTTTCATATACTTGAGTAAACAACCCTTTATTTTTTGCCCATTCTGCGGAATAAAATGTATTTGCATCAATTGCAATTTGCGACATTCCTGTTAACCCTAATTTACGTTGTACTGCCGGACCTACTACAAACGGACCAATACCTACGTTTAATTCACTTAATTTTATTGAAGCGTGTTTTGTTGCCATACAATAATCGGTTGCCGATGCAATACCGACACCGCCACCAACGGTTTTACCTTGTACTCTCCCAATAATAAATTTTGGACATTTACGCATTGCATTAATTACGTTTGCGAATCCTGAGAAAAATATTTTACCTGTTTCGGCATCGTTAATATTAATTAACTCTTTAAAACTTGCTCCTGCACAAAATGTACGTTCGCCTCCACTTTTTAGTACAATTACTTTAATTTCTTTATTTGTACCTGCATCGGTAATAGTCTCTGCTAATTTAGCTAAAATATTTCCTGGTAATGAGTTGTGTGCTGGATGAAAAAACGTTATAGTTCCTACTCCATTTTCTATGGTTTGTTTTACGTAAGGGTTTGTCATTGCTTTTTAATATGTCAATCCGAATTTATTGCGGATTCGTTTTTAATATTTAATGTGCTAATTTTTTTGCTATAATAATCCAAATTGTTTAAAATGATGATTAAAATGTTTGGTATGCGTTAAGTTCCATTCAAATTTATTTAAATTACCAAATACTGCATTTTTTGTTCTTATCTCTGAGTTTTCTTTAAAGTATGTTTCAAATTCGGCATAAGCTGTTAGCAATGCTTGTTTTGCAGATGCTAAATTTTCGTAACGCAAAACTGTGCATCTTTCCTCCAATACTTTTGGTGCTTTATAATTTTTAGGCATTGCATCAAAAGTATATAAATTTTCATGTACTTTTTCTAATATTTTTTCAGGAGTTTCAATTTCAAAATCTTGTATTTCTCCCGATGCTACGCGTAACGAATATTCTAAATGTTCTATCATAACTTGCGGTGTCATTTTACCCCAAATTGGCTGTGTGTTTTCTTTTAATTTTTCTAAATAATTAGGAATTGTATCTGCATCTATTAAAGCAAAAGGCGTCTTTTTTTGTACCATTGTTAAAATAGTAGCTACGGCAACTAATTCGTCTTCAGTATCAAAAACCTCAACAAACCATTTTACAATTCCGCATGGTAATTCTGTTCCTCTTGAGTCTCTATCTACTTTTTCTTTACAGGTTAAACGCACATAAATAGTATCGTTATGATAAATAGGACGTAAAAATCTGCATTCTTCTAAACCGTAATTTGCGGCAACAGGTCCTTTGTTTGGGTATACGAATAGTCCAGCTGCAGCAGCGATAATAAAATAACCGTGAGCAGTACGTTTTTCAAAAATACTACCTTCTAATGAAGTAATATCGGTATGTGCATAAAAGTGATCCCAGGTTAGGTTTCCGAAGTTAATAATATCGGTATCGGTTACTGTTCTTTTATGTGTTTTTAATGACATTCCTGCCTGAATATCTTCCCAATGATATGCAAATGGGTGTTTTTTTGATGTTATATATTTTGCGTTTGGTTGATAAATACCTGTAATTTCAGTTAATGTAGTTGGTGTACCTTGAATTGCACAGCGTTGCATATAATGTTTAACACCTCGCATTCCACCCATTTCTTCGCCTCCACCAGCTCTACCTGGACCACCATGAACTAGTTGTGGTAATGGAGAACCATGACCTGTACTTTGTTTGGCATTTTCACGATTACCTACTAAAATACGACCATGATGCGATGCTGCTCCAATTACATAATTTCGTGCAATAGTATCGTTAAATGTAAAAATAGATGATACTAATGAGCCTTTTCCCATTTGTGCTAACTCAATTGCTTGGTCTAAATTTTTATATGGCATTATCGTACTTACAGGTCCAAATGCTTCTACTTCATGAACCGTAGTATTGGTTAACGGATTGTTTTCACGCATTAAAATTGGACTCATAAATGATCCTTTTTTAGCATCTGCTCCAATGGTTTTTACTTCATCTAAATTGCCATACACAATTTGTGCTGTTTTAGCAATTTTCGCTACTTGTGCTTTTACGCTCTCTACTTGTTGTTTATTAATTAACGCTCCCATACGAACTTCTTTTAAACGAGGGTCACCAATAGTTATTTTTTCTAATTGTTTACTGATTGCTTTTTGCACATCATCAATTAAATTTTCTGGAACAATAACTCTACGGATAGCAGTACATTTTTGCCCAACCTTTACGGTCATTTCTTTTCGAACTTCTTTTACAAATAAATCAAATTCTGGAGTTCCAGGGACAGCATCTTCTCCTAAAACAGAGCAATTTAATGAGTCTGCTTCCATTGTAAACGGAACAGATTCTTCCGTTAAACGTGGATGATTTTTAAGTAGTCTACCTGTTGTTGCTGAACCTGTAAAAGTTACTACGTCTTGAGAGTTTACTGTATCTAAAATAGATTTTGTCATTCCTCCTAAAAACTGCAATGCGCCTTCTGGCAAAATACCTGAGTTTACAATTTCTCGCACTACTGCTTCGGTTAAAAATGCAGTTTGTGGCGCTGGTAAAACTACTGCGGGCATACCTGCCATCCAATTTACTGCACATTTTTCTAACATTCCCCAAACTGGAAAATTGAAGGCATTAATGTGTACTGCAATTCCTTTTTTAGGCACTAAAATATGATGCGCCATAAAACGTCCTCCTTTTGATAAATCAATAGGATCACCTTCTACATGAAAAGGTTGGTTTGGGAATAGTTTACGTAAAGATGCATTGGCAAAAAGGTTTCCAAAACCACCTTCAATATCAATCCAACTATCTATTTTTGTAGCGCCTGTACGGTAGCTTAACTCGTAAAATTGAGCTTTACGTTTAGTAAGGTATAAAGCTAACGACTTAATCATGTTTCCACGTTCTTGAAAAGTCATTTTACGTAATACATTTCCTTTTTTTCTTCCGTAGTCTAATACTTTTGGTATTTCTAATCCTTCTGTAGTAGAAAAACCTATGATTTCTCCTGTAACGGCATCAAACATTGGAGTTCCTTCTCCTTCACCTGTTACCCAATTTCCGTTTATATAGTTTTGTAATTTCATTGTTTTATGCGACACGCATTAGGTTATACACCTTATGCTCGTTAGTGTTTTAATATTTTACTGTAACATTTTCAATAATAGCAGCGTATCCTTGACCTACGCCGATACACATTGTAATTAAAGCGTAACGTTTGTTTTGCGATTTTAATTCCAATGCCGCAGAGTACGCAATACGTGTACCTGTTACTCCTAACGGATGCCCTATTGCAATAGCTCCACCGTTTGGATTTATACGAGCATCATCATCTGCTAATCCCCATTCCCGAATACATGCTAAACTTTGCGCTGCAAATGCTTCGTTTAATTCGATAACATCCATGTCATTCATCGTTAAGCCTGCCTTTGCTAATGCTTTATTAGAAGCTTCTACTGGCCCGATACCCATAATACGTGGCTCTACTCCTACAACTGCTGAACTTACAATACGTGCCAATGGTTTTAAATTGTATTTTTTAACTGCATTTTCAGATGCAATTATAGTTACCGCAGCACCATCATTTAAACCTGATGCATTACCAGCAGTTACACTTCCTGCTTCTTTTTTAAAAGCTCCTCTTAA
Organism: uncultured Kordia sp.; assembly: GCA_964635575.1. Taxonomy (GTDB): domain Bacteria; phylum Bacteroidota; class Bacteroidia; order Flavobacteriales; family Flavobacteriaceae. The sequence continues at coordinate 4,162 of CAZWNY010000071.1, forward strand.
TTTCGCTAAAATTTCTAGTGTTGTTGTTGGTTTTATAAATTCATCATTTGCAAAAATGATTGGTTCTTTTTTACGTTGTGGAATTTCTACCGCAACTATTTCTTGTGCTAAACGACCAGATTTTTTTGATTTTGCTGCTTTCATTTGACTTTGATAAGCAAATTTATCTTGATCTTTACGGGAAATATTATATTTTTTTACTAAATTTTCAGCGGTAACTCCCATTCCATCCGTACCATACATTGTGTGCATTTTAGGGTTTATAAAACGCCATCCAAAGCTGGTGTCATACATTTTTGCATCAGTACCAAAACCTGTTGATGGTTTTGAAATTGCTAACGGACCACGTGTCATGTTTTCAACTCCACCTGCTATAAACACATCTCCATCTCCTGCTTTTATAGCGCGATTAGCATGAATAATTGCCGATAAACCTGAGCTACATAAACGATTTACGGTTTCTCCTGGCACCGTATATGGTAAACCAGCTAATAACAAACTCATACGTGCTACATTCCGATTATCTTCACCTGCTTGATTAGCACAACCGATAATTACATCATCATATGCTTCTTTTGGAATGTTTGGATTTCTATCGGTTATTTCTTTAATTACCAACGCTCCTAAATCGTCCACTCTAACGGATGATAATGTTCCTTTGTATTTTCCTATTGGAGTACGAACTCCGTCTATTATATATGCTTCCATTTTAAATATAAAATTTAAAACCGTAAAATTTAAAATCGTAAAAAAACTGGTTACATTTTTTGCTTTTAATGATTTTACATTTTTAGGCTATCTATTGTTTATTGTTTTTATTTTCGATGTAAATATATCGAAAAGCTTTTTGCGTTCTTGTGTTATTTTATATTTATTTACGTCCAATCTTTATTTGTTCTGTACACGGTTCCTTTAAACAAAGCTACCAATGTATTTTCTTTTTTAATTTCAATTTTATAAACGGCGAATCGGTTTTTTAATGATTCTTCGGTTGCTTTTGCTATTATTTTATCGCCTTCTCTTAAGGTTTCTATATGATTTATTTGCGTATCTATAGAAACAGATTGTTTACCATTTGTATTTGCTGCAAACGCTAAAGCGCTATCGGCAATAGAATAGGTTATTCCTCCGTGAGCAATACCAAAACCATTTAACATTTCGGGCTTAATAACCATTGACAGAGTACAACTTCCTCTTAAAACGGAGTCAACTTTTATACCAAGCCATTTGCTAAACGGATCGTTATCAAACATTGTTTTTACTATTCTGGAAGGTGTCATACTTATTTTTTAAAAAACTCTTGTTCCAATCGGTTCATTTTTCGTAACAACGGACTGCAACGGTAACGATCTTCGTGATACTCATTATACATATCGTCTAACTTTTTTACACACCAATCAATTCCTTTTTCATTTGCCCAAGTTAATAATCCTTTCGGGTAATTCACTCCTTTTGTCATGGCATTATCAATATCTTCTGCAGAGGCAATGTTTAAAAATAGCGCATCTGCTGCTTCATTGATTAACATGATTAAAATACGCTCAAATATTTGTGTTGCTAATTTTGGGTTATCCGATTTTTCGATTGCGTTGAAACCTGTAATTGGTTTTCCGTTTTCATCGTATTGATAAAATCCTCTACCGGATTTTCTTCCTAAATAACCTGCTTCTGCAAATCGTTTTTGAGTGAACGCTGGTTTATAACGTGGGTCGAAATAAAATGCTGAAAATATACTTTCAGTAACGGTATAATTTACATCGTTTCCTATAAAATCCATCAATTCAAAAGGTCCCATTCGGAAATTTCCTTCTGTTTTCATTGCGTTATCGATGGTTTTAAAATCAGCAACTCCTTCTTCATAAATGCGTAATGCTTCACTGTAAAAAGGACGTGCAACACGGTTTACAATAAAACCTGGAGTGTCTTTTGCTACGGCAACTATTTTTTTCCAATCGGAAATAATTTGCACTGTTTTTTCTAACACTTCTTCTGAAGTCTGAATGGCAGGTATTACCTCAACCAATTTCATTAATGGTGCTGGATTAAAAAAATGAATTCCGATACAACGTGTTGGTTTTTTTAATGATGAAGCTATTGATGCAATAGATAATGACGATGTATTTGATGCTATTATACAAGTTTCAGAAACATACGTTTCTAGCTCTGTAAACACTTTCTTTTTAATTTCTAAATTTTCAATTATGGCTTCAATAATTAAATCAGAATCCGATAAATCTTTTAAATTATTTACGTGGGTAATGTTATTCTGAATCCGCTTTTTTTCAGTTTCATCAATACGTTTTTTTACAATTAAACGTGTTAATATTTTTTCTAAAGCAGCTTTACTTTTATCTAAAACAACTTGTTGTGTATCATATATTTTCACAATACATCCTGCGGTTGCTGCTACTTGTGCAATTCCGCTTCCCATTGTACCACTTCCTATTATTCCTATTGAAATCATTGTTGATTGAATATTAACGATTGTTGATTTTTGAAATATATTGTTTTCATATTTATTTTTTTTAGCACATGACAAAAATTAAGTAACTTATTTAGTAAATGTAATGAAAAATAAACATCATTTCTATACCATTTACTAAATAAGTTACTTAATTTTTAAAGTTTACTTTTTGTCATGTGCTAAAAATAAATAGATTACATTTATCTTTTGCATTATCATTTCCATTTATAAAACCTAAAAAATAGATGCTACCTTGTACAGCTAAAGGTATATTTGCTCCTTGGTGTGGGCTATCCATACTTAACCATAAACGTGTATTGTGGTTCCAAGTAGCATTTCCTGTTTCTTGTTCTTGTTTCTCCATATAAGCCAAAGCGTAACGTGTAATTTGACCACCCATACTTGGACCAACAATAACCAACTCTTCGGTACTATTATTTTGTACTAAACTATTGTTTACTTCTTTTAAAAAGGATGAAAAAGTCATTGCATTGCGTTGTATAAAATCTGCACCATAATCGTGGGTTATAATATCAAAGTCAGCAAAAGGACCACTAATAGTAATTCTCTCTGTTGGTAAATTAATGATGATGACATCATAGCCATTTTCTTGTAATTCATCTACTATTTTATCATTCCCATTATTATAAGTCATCAAACTATAAATAGATTTATAATCTTCGGGTATAAATACTTCTTCTACATTTTCATTTAGTTTTTGACAGATTGGGTCACAATCTGTAAGTTCAATACGTCTCTTATCACCAGGGTCAAAACCATCAATTACGATAAATGGTTTTTTAATACGAGATAAATCACAATCACCAATCAAATTAGTATTTGCAAAAAATATTTTATATTCTAATTTCCCATTTATTG
>CAZWNY010000072.1:0-7394 GCA_964635575.1 uncultured Kordia sp.
AATGTGTTTTTCATCATCCGATTTTGTGGATCACATCCATACTATAGGTAATCCTTTAGGTTAATTGTTTTTGGTTTTTGAGCTCCTTGATTGTGCTCTGAACCTACATATACTTTTAAATTACGGAATAATGCTGCACCTAATTTATTTTTAGGTAACATTCCTTTTACAGACTTTTCTACTAAACGAGTTGGATCCTTTTCGAATAACTCGGTTGCAGTTAAAGACTTTTGACCACCAGGATAACCGGTGTGACGAATATAATTTTTTTCCGTCCATTTTTTACCTGACAACGTGATTTTTTCTGCATTGATAACAATAACGTTATCTCCACAATCCACGTGAGGTGTGTAGTTAGGCTTGAGTTTGCCTCTAATAAGTTTTGCAACTATAGAGCACATTCTACCTAACGCCTGACCTTCAGCATCAACTAATACCCATTCTTTATTAACGGTATTTTTGTTTGCTGAAATAGTTTTGTAGCTTAATGTATCCACACTAAATTCATTTTTAATTATTAAACATTCCTTTTTTCTCTTAAAAAGAGTTTGCAAAAGTACAACTATTAATTAAGTATACAAAGCTCTTTGTAAATGAATATAAACCAAGTACATGTTTTTTCTGTAAAAACGAAAATAAATAACATTGTTTTTTGAAAAAATAACGCACATAATGTACTGATATTAAAATAATTACATGCGCAAAAAATAATAATAAAACAAAGGTATATTTACTAAGCCAGACGGTTTTAGAAGTCGTATAAATATACTTTAGTGTAAATAAAAACTCTAATCAATAGGTGTAATTAAAAAAAAATACAAGTCATGCGAATGCGACCCCAGATAATTTGTAACCCGTAAATATTACTAAAATAATTTCAATAGCAAAAAACACAGAATCTACAAACAATTACTACGATTTAAACAATTTTGGCGTTCAATCAGGCTATCACTACTCGCTATTAAAATTGCATAAATGCAACAATTTTAATGAGTTCAAACAAACCGTTCTATCCCTAACGCAAAAAAAATATCGTGAAAATAAAAATACGAAATAATACATAAACTTTTGAAACTACCAAAATTGTAATTCCTAAAAAAGAAATTATTTTTCTATCTAAATTTGTTCACAACTAACTTTTTAATTTATAAAAACACATTAATTTAATTACTATTTTTGTGTTCTATGTACTTAATATTTGATACCGAAACCACAGGATTACCAAAGCGTTGGAACGCACCATATACCGACACAAATAACTGGCCACGTTGCATACAAATTGCTTGGCAGTTACATGATAACATGGGTAACTGCATTGAGCATCAGGACTATTTAATAAAACCAGACAGTTTTAATATACCTTATGATGCCGAAAAAATTCACGGAATTTCAACCGAATTAGCAACAGAACAAGGTGTCGATTTACGCGAAATGTTAGAAAAATTTAACATCGCACTCAGTAAAGCAAAATTTGTTGTCGGACAAAATGTAAGTTTCGATAACAACATTATAGGTTGTGAATTTCACCGATTAGGTATTGAAAACAAACTACAAGAAACACTTGTTTTAGATACCTGTACCGAAAAAACAGCCAAACTTTGTAAAATACCAGGCGGTAGAGGTGGGAAATTTAAATATCCAACATTAACGGAATTACATCAACATTTATTTGGAAAAGACTTTGGTGAAGCACATAATGCCACCGCCGATGTTGAAGCAACTACACGCTGTTTTTTTGAGCTGATAAGAAAATACAATTACACAGAAGAAGAATTAGATGTAGATGCGAATTATTTTAATGATTTCTCGGAAAAAAACCCAAAAACCATACAAATAATAGGATTAAAACACATCAACCTTAAAAAAGCATCTGAAAAAATTGCAAAACGTTTATTAGAAAAAACGACTTCAAAAATTTCTAATGTAGATATTACTAAAAATATATCCACATTAAAAACCGCAGAGTTTTCACACCTACACAATCATACCCAGTTTTCTATTCTACAAAGTACCATGAGTTTTAATGACCTGGTAAACGAAGCTGCAAGCTATAATATGCCAGCAGTTGCTATGACCGATCACGGAAACATGATGGGAGCTTTTAAATTTGTAGCAGCAGTTGCTAGTTACAACAAAGGTATAGAGTCGCAAAAAAAAGAAATAGAAAATAAACGTAAAGAAATAGCCATAAAACGTAAAGAAGCAACAGAAAGAGGTGAAGATTTTAAAGAAACTGTTTTAAAGGAAATCACTCAAAAAATAATTACTCCAATTGTAGGTTGTGAATTTCAGGTTTGCGAAAATCATTTAGACAAAAAAAATAAAGACAACGGATATCAAATTGTAATGCTTGCTAAAAATAAAAAAGGGTATCACAATTTAGCAAAAATGTCATCCATCGCCTTTACAAAAGGTAAATATTATGTACCACGTATTGACAAAGAAATTATTAAACAATACAAAGAAGACCTTATTGTTTTAACAGGAAATTTATATGGAGAAGTACCTAATAAAATTTTAAATATTGGCGAAAAACAAGCAGAAGAAGCATTAGTTTGGTGGAAACAAGAATTTGGAGACGATTTGTATGTTGAAATTATGCGTCACAATCAAGAAGATGAAAAACGTGTAAATACCGTATTAATTTCCTTAGCAAAAAAACATAATATAAAGCTAATAGCTACTAATAATACCTATTATGCAAAACAAGAAGATGCCAATGCACACGATATTTTACTGTGTGTAAAAGATGGAGAAAAACAAGCCACACCAATTGGTAGAGGTCGTGGTTATCGCTACGGTTTACCAAACCAAGAATATTATTTTAAAAGTCCAAATGAAATGAAGGAACTTTTTAAAGATATTCCTGAAGCAATCATTAATATAAAAGAAGTTGTAGATAAAATAGAATCATATGTGTTAGCAAGAGATGTATTATTGCCAGCATTTGATATTCCTAGCGAATTTCAATTTAAAGAAGATAAAGAAGATGGAGGTAAACGGGGTGAAAATAAATACTTAACACATTTAACCTTTGAAGGAGCTAAAAAAAGATATGGAGAAATTACAGATGAAATAAAAGAACGTCTTGATTTTGAATTAGAAGTAATAAAAAAAACAGGATACCCAGGATATTTTTTAATTGTAGAAGACTTTATAAAAGAAGCACGAAAAATGGATGTTTCCGTTGGTCCAGGAAGAGGTTCGGCAGCAGGTTCGGTAGTTGCTTTTTGTTTATGGATAACCAATATTGATCCCTTAAAGTATGATTTACTTTTTGAGCGTTTCTTAAATCCAGAACGTGTGAGTATGCCCGATATTGATATTGATTTTGATGATGAAGGACGAGGTCGTGTACTACAATACGTAATAGATAAATACGGATCTAATCAAGTAGCTCAAATTATCACTTACGGTTCTATGGCAGCAAAGTCAGCCATTAGAGATACCGCTAGAGTATTAGATTTGCCATTGCATGAAGCCGATGCCATTGCTAAATTAATACCCAATACTAAACTTTCAAAAATTTTCGGAAAATCAGAATCCGAATTAAAAACGAAGTTTAGAGGAGAAGAAATTGAAAAAATTAACGAACTTTTAAATATTTCAGAAGGAAACGATTTACAAGCACAAACCATCAATCAAGCACGTGTAATTGAAGGATCTATGCGTAATACAGGTATTCATGCATGTGGAGTAATTATTACACCAGACGACATTACCAAATTTGTACCCGTAGCATTAGCAAAAGATTCCGATATGTATTGTACTCAATTTGATAACTCCGTAGTAGAAGACGCAGGGTTGTTAAAAATGGATTTCTTAGGACTCAAAACATTAACTCTAATTAAAGATACCGTAAAAATTGTAAAACAATTACATAACATAGAAATAGACCCTGAAACCATACCTATTGATGACGAAAAAACCTATGAACTTTTTCAAAAAGGAGAAACCGTAGGTGTTTTTCAATATGAATCTCCAGGAATGCAAAAACACCTAATTAATCTAAAACCAACTGTTTTCGCAGATTTAATAGCAATGAATGCCTTATATAGACCAGGGCCAATGGAATATATACCCAGTTTTATTGCCCGAAAACACGGAGACGAAGAAATTGTGTACGATTTACCAGTAATGGAAAGCTATTTAAAAGAAACCTATGGTATTACCGTTTATCAGGAGCAAGTAATGTTACTATCTCAACAATTAGCAAACTTTACCAAAGGTGAAGCAGATGTTTTACGTAAAGCGATGGGTAAAAAACAAATTGAAGTGTTAGATAAAATGAAACCCAAATTCATTAAACAAGCTGTTGAAAACGGACATGATGAAAAAATTTTAGAAAAAATTTGGACAGACTGGGAAGCTTTTGCATCGTACGCTTTTAATAAGTCGCACTCTACGTGTTACGCATGGATAGCCTATCAAACAGCATATTTTAAAGCACATTATCCCGCAGAATACATGGCGTCAGTATTATCGAACAATATGAACGATATAAAATCAGTTACCTTTTTTATGGAAGAATGTAAGCGTATGGGGCTTGAGGTTTTAGGACCATGTGTAAATGAAAGTTATTACAAATTTACCGTAAACAAAAATAATGCGGTACGTTTTGGTATAGGAGCTATAAAAGGTGTTGGTCATGGCGCAGTACAAACTATTGTGGAAAATAGAAAAAAAGACGGAAAATATAAATCCGTTTTTGATTTAGCAAAACGAGTTAGTTTACGAGCTGCTAACAAAAAAGCATTCGAAAATTTAGCACTCGCAGGTGGTTTTGATACGTTTACTGATGCACATAGAGCACAATATTTACACGATACTGGTGACGGACAATTATTTTTAGAAAAAGTATTAAAATATGCCTCTAAATTTCAAGACAATCAAAACTCAGCTCAAGTAAGTTTATTTGGTGATGCCTCTGATGTGCAAATACCAGAACCAATTGTTCCTCCTTGTGAAGAATGGGGAACCATGCAAAAATTAGCACAAGAAAAAGAAGTAGTTGGAGTATATATTTCAGGACATCCGCTAGACGACTTTAAAATAGAAATGAAAAATTTCTGTAACATTCAATTAAATCACCTAAGAAACCTAACAGAATTAGCAAAAACAGGCAAAGAGCTTACTTTTGGAGGCGTAGTTTCTTCCGTAGACCATCGAGTAGCAAAAACAGGAAGAGGTTGGGCAATGTTTACTATAGAAGATTATAAAGAATTCTTTGATTTCAGAATTTTTGGAGAAGAATATTTGAAATTCAGACATTTTTTAATTATGAACTCTTTTGTATACGTGAAAATAAAAATAAAACCAGGTTGGAAAAATAAAGAAACAGGTAAACTAGGCGAACCAAGAATGTCGTTTATTAGTTTTCAACAATTACAGGACGTACTAAAAGATCAATCGAAAAAACTTGTAATACAAGTAAATTTAGCCAAACTAACCGATAAACGTGTGCAATTACTAAAAAAGATAGTAGTAGAAAACCCAGGCGACAAAAACTTGATTTTTGAAATACACGAGCTAAAAGAAAAAAAGAAATTAGTAATGAATAGTAAAATTTTTAAAGTTGATATTAATATTGATTTTTTAAAAAAACTAGACAACTTAGACATCTATTATAAGTTAAAGTAATACAACTATCAGAAAAATATATATGTATAAATGTAAGGTTTGGCAAAATATTTGACTATTTTTGTTTAGTAGAAATTAACCCTATTAAAATTAAATTAAAATGGCACTAGAAATAACAGATGCAACATTTGAAGAAACCGTATTAAAATCAGACAAACCCGTATTAGTTGACTTTTGGGCAGCTTGGTGTGGACCATGCAGAATGGTAGGTCCAGTTATTGACGAAGTAAGTAAAGAATACGAAGGGAAAGCTATTGTTGGTAAAGTAGATGTAGATGCAAACCAAAAATTTGCAGCAAAATACGGTGTACGTAACATTCCAACCGTATTATTATTTAAAAACGGCGAATTAGTAGATCGTAAAGTAGGTGTGTCTCCAAAAGATGCATACACAAAAGCAATAGACGAATTACTATAACCTTAAAATTAAAAAGATGAGGTATGTTTGCTGAAAAATTAGTATTAATTTAAAAGGAAACCTCAAAATATAAAACCTTCAAGGAGGTGAATAAAAAAGGTTTGACGTTTGTCAAACCTTTTTTATTCACCTCCTTGAACTAACTTTGAATAGTAGAAGCAATAAACAATTACTAAAAACCAGAAGATTTGATAAATATTTATCGCTCTGTGTTTTGTTAAGAAAACTTACTTTTTACATTTTATAGATATGCTAATAAAAAAGCAATTACACAATTCAAAAATATATTTTAACCTTAAAGTATTAGCAAATCAAATAGTAGAAGGGTTTGTTACGGGAATTCATAAAAGTCCTTTTCATGGGTTTTCTTCTGAGTTTTCAGAACACAAAGTGTATAATAACGGTGAAAGCACCAAACATATTGACTGGAAGTTATTTGCTCGTACCGACAAATTATATACCAAAAAATATGAAGATGAAACCAACCTTCGTTGTCATTTAATTATTGACAATTCAGCATCTATGCATTACCCTAAAGTCAATAAGTTTGAGGTTACTAAATTAAATAAAATAGGGTTTTCAGTATTAGCAAGTTCAGCATTAATGCAGTTTTTAAAAAAACAAAGAGATGCCGTTGGATTAAGTATTTATAGCAATAAATACGATTTTTATGTAACTGAAAAAGGAAGCGAAAGGCATCACAACTTACTATTGCATCAGTTAGAAAACACACTAATATCAACACCAAAAGCATCCGATACCAATACCGTAAAATATTTACATGAAATAGCAGAAAACATACACCGAAGATCATTAGTTGTACTGTTTACGGACTTATTTCAATATAATGCCAATAAAGAAGAGTTATTTAGCGCATTACAACATTTAAAACATAACAAACACGAAGTGTTGCTTTTTCATACATTACATTCAGAAACGGAAATAAATTTTGAGTTTGATGATAGCGTTCCAAAAAGTTTTGTAGATGTAGAAACCAATCAAAAAATAGATTTACATACTGATGCGGTGCAAGAAGCATATCAAGAAAATGTAAAAAATTACGTGCAAGAAATTAAAATTGCATGCGCAAATTATAACATTAAATATGTGCTTGTAAATGTTTCTGAGAGTTTCGATATTGTTTTAAACTCTTATCTTGCAGAAAGACAGCGATTTAAATAATTTTTTTTGATAAGTAAAAAAAGATGTAAAAAAAGTTTGTGTAATTGATAATCTATCTTATATTTGCACTCGCATTATGCAACGGTCTGGTAGTTCAGTTGGTTAGAATACCTGCCTGTCACGCAGGGGGTCGCGGGTTCGAGTCCCGTCCAGA
>CAZWNY010000073.1:0-7345 GCA_964635575.1 uncultured Kordia sp.
CGTTTTGGAGAAATGGAAGTTTGGGCACTTGAAGCATACGGAGCATCTGCAACATTAAGAGAAATCTTAACCGTAAAATCAGATGATGTAATTGGTAGAGCCAAAACTTACGAGGCAATCGTAAAAGGAGAACCAATGCCAGAACCAGGATTACCAGAATCTTTTAACGTATTAATGCACGAATTAAAAGGTTTAGGTTTAGATATTAGATTAGAAGAATAAATATATTCTCGCAAAAGCGAGAATACATTTACCCTTTTTCATAGCGGATTATTTAAATCCAACTTTTAAAAATAAAATATATTTTTTAGCAATTATGGCAAGAAATAAAGACAAACATGTAGTAAAGAAATTTAGTAAAATTTCAATCGGTTTAGCATCTCCAGAGTCAATTTTGGCACAATCAAAAGGAGAAATATTAAAACCAGAAACAATAAACTATCGTACACATAAACCAGAACGTGACGGTCTATTTTGCGAACGTATTTTTGGACCTATCAAAGACTACGAATGTGCTTGTGGAAAATACAAACGTATCCGTTATAAAGGAATTGTATGTGATAGATGTGGTGTTGAAGTAACCGAGAAAAAAGTACGTAGAGATCGTATAGGACATATTAATTTAGTAGTTCCTGTAGCGCATATCTGGTACTTCCGATCGTTACCAAACAAAATAGGGTATTTATTAGGGTTACCATCTAAAAAATTAGATATGATTATTTACTACGAACGTTACGTAGTAATACAACCAGGTATCGCTAAAAATATAGAAGGTGAGCCATTGCAAAAAATGGATTTTCTTACCGAAGAAGAATACATAAATGCATTAGAAGAAATACCAGCAGAAAACCAATATTTAGACGATGAAGATCCAAATAAATTCATCGCTAAAATGGGAGCCGAATGTTTAATAGACTTGTTAAAACGTATCGATTTAGATGGATTGTCTTTTGAACTACGTCATAAAGCAAACAATGAAACCTCTAAACAACGTAAAACAGAAGCATTAAAAAGATTGCAAGTTGTAGAAGCATTAAGAGATTCAAATAAAAACAGAGAAAACAATCCTGAGTGGATGATTATGAAAGTAATCCCAGTAATTCCACCAGAATTAAGACCTCTAGTGCCATTGGATGGTGGGCGTTTTGCAACCTCAGATTTAAATGATTTATATCGTAGAGTAATTATCCGTAACAATCGTTTAAAACGATTAGTGGAAATTAAAGCGCCAGAAGTAATTTTGCGTAATGAAAAACGTATGTTACAAGAATCAGTAGATTCATTGTTTGATAATACACGTAAATCATCTGCAGTAAAAACAGAATCTAACAGACCTTTAAAATCTTTATCAGATTCATTAAAAGGTAAGCAAGGGCGTTTCCGTCAAAATTTATTAGGTAAACGTGTAGATTATTCAGCACGTTCTGTAATTGTTGTAGGACCAACATTAAAATTATACGAATGTGGAATCCCAAAAGGGATGGCAGCAGAATTATACAAACCTTTTGTAGTTAGAAAATTGATAGAAAGAGGAATTGTAAAAACGGTAAAATCTGCAAAAAAAATAATAGACAGAAAAGAACCAGTAGTTTGGGATATATTAGAAAGTGTGTTAAAAGGACATCCAGTACTTTTAAATCGTGCGCCTACACTTCACCGTCTAGGAATACAAGCATTTCAACCAAAACTAATTGAAGGTAAAGCAATACAATTACACCCATTAGTATGTACGGCATTTAATGCCGATTTTGATGGAGATCAAATGGCAGTACATTTACCATTAGGACCAGAAGCTATTTTAGAGGCGCAAATGTTATTGTTAGCATCTCATAATATATTAAATCCTGCAAATGGTGCGCCAATTACAGTGCCATCTCAAGATATGGTACTTGGACTGTATTATATGACTAAATTGCGAAAATCTACACCAAAACTTAATGTTGCAGGTGAAGGCTTAACTTTTTATTCAGCAGAAGAAGTAACAATAGCATACAATGAAGGTCGTGTAAACATTAATGCTTCTATAAAATGTAGAGTACAAGACTTTAATGATAAAAAAGAATTAACCTATCAAATTATAAATACTACCGTAGGTAGAGTTTTATTTAATGAAGTTGTGCCGGAAGAAGCTGGTTTTATCAATGAAGTTTTAAATAAAAAAGCATTACGAGATATTATCCATAATGTGTTAAAAGTAACCGATGTACCTCGTACAGGAGAGTTTTTAGATCGTATTAAAAACATGGGTTATGCCTATGCATTTAAAGGAGGGTTATCATTCTCATTGGGAGATATTATTATACCAAAAGAGAAAACAAAAATGGTTGCCGACGCCAATGTTAAAGTAGATGCTATTAAAGCAAACTATAACATGGGATTAATTACCAATAACGAGCGTTATAACCAAGTTATTGATATCTGGACATCAACCAATTCCGCATTAACAGAGTTGTCAATGAAAATTATTACCGAAGACCAACAAGGGTTTAACTCGGTATTCATGATGCTTGATTCTGGGGCAAGGGGTTCTAAAGAACAAATACGTCAGTTAACAGGTATGCGTGGATTAATGGCGAAACCTAAAAAATCTGCTGAAGGTGGTGCAATTATTGAAAATCCAATTTTATCTAACTTTAAAGAAGGATTATCAATTTTAGAATACTTTATTTCTACTCACGGAGCACGTAAAGGTCTTGCAGATACCGCACTTAAAACTGCCGATGCAGGATATTTAACACGTCGTTTAGTAGATGTGTCTCAAGACGTAATTGTTAACATTGACGATTGTGGTACACTAAGAGGCTTGTCTGTAGAAGCATTAAAGAAAAATGAAGAAATTGTTGAACCATTATCAGGGCGTATTTTAGGACGTATCACCTTATATGACGTTATTGATCCTTCAACAGGAGAAGTAATCGTTGCAGAAGGTGAAGAAATTTTAGAAAAACATACCGACTTAATTGATGCAACAAGTATTGAAGTAGTAGAAGTAAGATCCCCATTAACTTGTGAAGCTCCAAAAGGTATTTGTGCAAAATGTTACGGACGTAACTTAGCAACAGGTAAAATGGTTCAAAATGGAGAGGCTGTTGGTGTTGTAGCAGCACAGTCTATTGGAGAACCAGGTACACAATTAACACTTCGTACATTCCACCTTGGTGGTACCGCAGGAAATATTTCTGAAGAAAACACATTAGATGCAAAACATGCTGGTGTAGCGGAAATAGAAGAATTACGAACTGTAAACGGAGAAGATAATGAAGGAAATGCAATAAAAATTGTAATTTCTCGTACAGCCGAAATTAAAATAAAAGATAAAAAAACAGGTATTGTTTTAACAACAAATAATATTCAATATGGTTCATCTATTCATGTAGAAGATGGACAAACACTTAAAAAAGGAGATAAAATTTCGCAATGGGATCCATTTAACGGAGTTATTGTTTCTGAATTTAAAGGAAATATAGAGTTTGATGGTATTGATAGAGGTGTTACTTATCGTGTAGAAGTTGATGAGCAAACAGGTTTTGAAGAAAAAGTAATTATTCAAGCTAAAAACAAAAAAACAATACCTACTTTAAATATTGTAACCAATAAAGGAGAAATATTGCGTTCATACAGTTTACCAGTAGGCGCACACTTAATGGTTAGCGACAGTGAGAAAGCAGCAGAAGGACAAATATTAGTAAAAATACCACGTAAAGCATCTAAAGCAGGTGATATTACAGGAGGATTGCCACGTATTACGGAGTTGTTTGAAGCACGTAACCCTTCTAATCCAGCAGTAGTTTCGGAAATTGACGGAGTTGTTTCTTTTGGTAAAATAAAAAGAGGTAACCGTGAAATTGTAATAGAATCTAAATTAGGACTAATAAAAAAATACTTAATTAAATTATCAAATCAAATCTTAGTTCAAGAAAATGATTTTGTAAAAGCAGGTATGGCATTGTCAGACGGTGCAATTACACCAAAAGATATTTTAGCAATTAAAGGTCCTACAGCAGTGCAACAATACTTGGTAAATGAAGTGCAAGAAGTATATCGTTTACAAGGTGTAAAAATTAATGACAAACATTTTGAAGTTGTTGTGCGTCAAATGATGCGTAAAGTTCAAGTTAATGATGCAGGAGATACTATTTTCTTAGAAAACCAATTAATCCATAAGTCTGATTTTATTATAGAAAACGACAATATCTACGGTAAAAAAGTAGTGGAAGACGCTGGAGATTCTGAAAACATAAAAGCAGGTCAAATAGTAAATGCTCGTGAGTTAAGAGATGAAAATTCATTGTTGCGTAGAGAAGATAAAAAATTAGTATCAGCAAGAGATGCAGTTCCAGCAACAGCAACCCCAATGTTACAAGGTATTACAAGAGCTTCTTTGCAAACTAAGTCGTTTATTTCGGCAGCATCATTCCAAGAGACGACTAAAGTATTAAATGAAGCAGCAGTAGCTGGTAAAATAGATTATTTAGAAGGATTAAAAGAAAATGTAATTGTAGGTAAACGCATACCAGCTGGTACAGGTATGAGAAGATACAAAAATATTCTTGTAGGATCTAAAGAGGAGTACAATGAAATGGTTCAGGAAAAAGAAAACTATAGTTAAACATGAGTAATCAAAACAAAAACCAACAACAAATAAACATTGAGTTAGATGCAGAAATTGCAGAAGGAATTTATTCCAATTTAGCAATTATTAATCATTCAGCCTCTGAATTTATAGTTGATTTTGTAAGTATTATGCCAGGAGTGCCGAAAAATAAAGTGAAGTCGAGAATTATCTTAACTCCACAACATACAAAAAAATTACTGAAGGCGTTAACGGATAATATAAATCGTTTTGAAAAACAACATGGTCAAATTAAAGATTTCGATCAACCTTCAATTCCGTTAAATTTCGGACCAACAGGAGAAGCATAAAGTAGATTAAAAATAAAAAAGCGCAAAATTTAAATTTTGCGCTTTTTTTATAAAAAAACCTAATTAATAAGAAAAAGCTATAAGATTGATTAAAATAGTAATTAACTATATATGAAAATTTAGTTGCTATTTTTGATAGGTTTTAAGGGTGTTTTTACAAAAAAAACAAACTAATACGCTATGTTTTAAGTCCAAAAACCGTTTAAAGGCACTAAAAAGATTATTTTATCAATAACAATCAATAGTTACCATTCACTCGTAAAATGCAATTTTACACTTGGGTATTTTTGTTGTGTCATCTGTAGAGAAAACATACTATCAGCAAAAAAAACCAACTTACCGTGCTTGTCTTTCGCTAAAAACTTCTGTTTTACACGTTTAAATTCTTTAAATTCATCTTTATTGTCGGTTTCTTCTATCCAACATGCTTTATGAACATTTAAATTTTCATAGGTGCATTTGGCTCCGTATTCGTGTTCTAAACGGTATTGTATAACCTCGTATTGCAATGCTCCAACAGTGCCAATAACCTTGCGTCCATTCATTTCTAGAGTAAATAATTGTGCAACACCTTCATCCATTAATTGATCAATTCCTTTATGTAGTTGTTTTGATTTTAAAGGGTCTGCATTATTAATATATCTAAAATGTTCGGGTGAAAAACTCGGAACTCCTTTGTAGTTTAAAATTTCACCTTCGGTTAAAGTATCACCAATTTTAAAATTTCCAGTATCGTGTAAGCCAACAATATCTCCAGGAAACGATTCATCTACAATTTCTTTTTTATTCGCAAAAAAGGCATTCGGACTGCTAAACTTTAATTTCTTATTGTTTTTAACATGTAAATACGGTTTATTTCGTTTAAATATTCCAGAAACAACTTTAATAAATGCCAAACGGTCTCGATGTTTAGGATCCATATTGGCGTGTATTTTAAATACAAAACCAGTAAACTTATCTTCTTCGGGGTTAACTAAACGTGTGTCAGACTGTTTAGGTTGTGGTACGGGAGCAATGTCAACAAAACAATCTAGTAATTCACGTACTCCAAAATTATTTAAAGCCGAACCAAAAAAAACAGGTTGCAATTTTCCAGATAAATATTCTTCTTGGTTAAATTTAGGATACACTTCATATACTAATTCCAGCTCTTCACGTAAAGTTGCTGCTGCTTCGCTACCAATATACCCATCTAATTCAGGATTGTTAACATTATTAAAAGCAATACTTTTGGTAATATATTGTTTGCTTTCTTCGGTAAATAAATTAATGTTTTTCTCCCAAATATTATAAATACCCTTAAAGTTATATCCCATTCCAATTGGAAAGCTTAATGGTGTAACACGTAATCCTAATTTTTGTTCTACTTCGTCTAATAAATCAAAAGCGTCTTTACCTTCTCTATCCATTTTATTAATGAATACAATTATCGGAATATTTCGCATACGGCATACTTCAACCAGTTTTTCGGTTTGGGCTTCTACACCTTTTGCAACATCAACTACCACAATAACGCTATCTACAGCGGTAAGAGTTCTAAAGGTGTCTTCAGCAAAATCTTTATGCCCAGGTGTGTCTAAAATATTAATTTTCTTATTCTTATATATAAACGCTAAAACTGAAGTAGCCACACTAATACCACGTTGACGTTCAATTTCCATAAAATCACTGGTAGCCCCTTTCTTTATTTTGTTGCTTTTTACTGCACCAGCTTCTTGTATGGCGCCACCAAAAAGTAATAATTTTTCAGTTAAGGTGGTTTTTCCAGCGTCAGGATGAGAGATAATCCCAAAGGTTCTTCGTTTGTCAATTTCGTTTTGGATGCTCATAAAAATAAAAATTAGGTTTGCAAATATAATGCTTTACAATCGCCTATTGCCTTAAATCCGAAAGTATGTTTGTAATGAAGTTAAAATACGTTTTAGTATTGGTATAACGTAAAATAGAGATTCGTTTTTATAGTTAATACTAGTAGTATATAGTTTGACTTTGTGATAGGAAATACTTGTGATAAGGCGTTGTGTGAAATTGCTAAAACTAGTAAGGTTATTAATTATTTGAATATTTAATGGCAAAAGGTATTGCTGCTAATAGATTAGTTAAAAATCGCCTTGGAGAAACAGGATTAGTAAATTATTAAGGTGGGTTTTATGTTATGATGGTTATGAAAACTATAAAAATAGTTATAAAACTAAAAAAACACTTATCTAACTATGGAAAAATTAACCAACAAAGAAGAGGAAATTATACAGGTTTTATGGCAATTAAAAAAAGGATTTATTAAAGAGATAATACCTTTGTTACCCCAAAAATCACATTACAATACTGTTTCTACTACAGTTAGAAAAATGGAAGATAAAGGATATGTAAAACATAATGCGTTCGGAAAAACACACCAATACTATCCAGTAATTTCAAAAGA
>CAZWNY010000074.1:0-7345 GCA_964635575.1 uncultured Kordia sp.
CCCATAAGGTAAAGATACAATAAATATAACGTATTATGAAATTAAATTGGTATTATAAAGACTGTGAATTTAATTCTAAATAAAAAATATGATTTTTAATAGTAGAAAAGATAATACATTTAAAGTAATAATTAGTACATTATTTTTATTTTTTATTTTCTCTAAATGTATCTAAATCTGGTAAAATAATAACGTATTCCGAAAACGTATTTTTTTTTGAGAATTACTATTTTCTGTTTTGTCAATTAAATTAAAAACCCCAAAAAAGCGAATACAAATATTTGTTGTAAAGTAAGTATTTCGTTTATAAATTTATACCAAATAATTCAATTCTTGAGTTATTTGAAAATAGAGTTATAGCGACTGTAAAAACTGAATTGATTGTGCATTAAATACTTCTGGTTGCTCTACATTTACTACGTGTCCGCTATTTTTTATAACGGCTAATTGTGTTTTACTATGTGTAGCTACTATTTTTTTTATGGAAGGTAAAAACAAATAATCTTCTTCTCCCATTACATAAAATGTAGGTATTTTAATGTCTTTTGCTCTAAAAAATTGTAATAAAGGATTAATTTCAGAAGTTAATTTAAACCAACGTATAAATTCTTTCTGACACATTTTTTTAGCTTCTCGAACAAACAAATTACGTGATTTTTTATGATTTTTACGAGGCATTATAATAAATGCAAAAAATTGATACAATAATATGTATGGCATTACCGATTTAAAAATAACACCCAATTGAATTAAGAGTTGAGATCGGAAATTAAGTTTCATAATAGCACCAGCTAAAATCATACTCAACACCCGTTCAGAATGTTTTTCGGCTAAATCTCGTATTAAAATAGTACCTAAAGAGATGCCTACAAAATGCGATTTTTCTATTTTTAAATGATCTAATAATTCTATAATATCTGCGGTAATTACATCAAAAGTATATTTAGGGTTTAGCGTATCTTTTAAAACAGGTTTACTGTTTCCATGACCTCTTAAATCTAAAACGAGCACATTAAATTTGGCTTTAAACGCTCTAATTTGTTTAAACCAAATAGACGAACTTCCTCCTGCGCCGTGTACAAAAGTTACCCAGTCAGTACTTGTTTTGTGTTTGTATGTAGTAAAACTTAGCATCTATTGTTGTTCTAATTCCTTTTTATAAGCTGCTAAATTAGCTTTTATTTTCACATTAAGTTCAGGTTCTTTAATATCTTTATATTTTTTTAGAGTTTCGTGCATAATATTTGCGACCATATACCGTGCAGACGGTTTATTATCGGCAGGTATAATGTACCAAGGCGCATTATTTGTAGCGGTACGGTTTATGGCATCTTGATAACAATTTTGATAGGTATCCCATAATTTCCTTTCTTTTAAATCTCCAGGAGAAAACTTCCAATTTTTTTCGGGTAAATTTAATCGACGCAATAATCGATTTTTTTGTTCGGATTTACTTAAATTTAAAAAGAATTTTAAAATAATAGTTCCGTTATCCGTACAATGTTTTTCAAAATTTTTAATTTGCTCAAAACGGCTGTCCCAAAAAGTTTCATTTACATCGTTTATACTATTTACATTGGGTAAGTTTTCTCCTAAAATATATTCAGGATGCACACGAGTTATTAATACGTTTTCATAATGTGTCCGATTAAAAACACCTACTTTTCCTCGTGACGGTAATGCAATATAATGTCGCCATAAATAATCGTGTTTTAGCTCCAAATCGGTTGGCACTTTAAAACTATGTACCTCAACACCTCTTACATTAAAATCTTTAAAAACTTCACGGATTAAACTATCTTTACCTGAAGTATCCATACCTTGTAAACAAATAAGCATACTGTATTTTCCGTGAGCATACATTTTGTCTTGTAGTTTAGCGAGTTTTTTTCTTACTTTTTTTAAATCATTTTTTATCTGATCATCTTCACCTAGTTTAATAAGCGTAGTCTGATTTGATAATTGTATGGCTTTAGTAACCTTTAAACTTTCGGTATTAAATTTTTTCATGATGTTCTGTTTCAAAAATTGGTTATAAAGATATTAAATTTTAATATCTTTCCGCCTTAAATGGATGATTGATGTCAGAAAAAACAATAAAAATAATAGCGGAAGCGTTTAAGGTAATTCCTGCGGGAGACCAAATAGTAAAACAGGATACTAAACGTGAAAAACGTTATCTTAGGTTAGCAACTTATGTATATAACAATGCGGTTAAAAAAAACGGTTTACGTTTGTCTAGTAATAAAGAAGGAGTTGCGATTGCTTATGTTATTGATCCAAAAAAAGATGATAAAAAAACATTTTTCGATTATATAAATGATTTAAAGTTTGCTTTTGGCGTATCAGGTATTAAAAATGCGTTAGCTATTGTAAAACGACAAAAATACATTAAAACTCAGCGCCCTAAAGATAAAAAATATATGTATTGGGAGTTTACCGGTGTAAACCCTAATTACAAAGGTATGGATAAAGCTTCGTTTTCTGCGGGTGAATTACGTGATGAAGTATATAGTTTTGTACACGATAATAATCTTGATATTTATACTGAAACGGCGATTAAAAAAAATATGATTGTGTATAGAAGGTATGGTTTTGATATTTATCATGAATGGGAAATGCCTGACGGTAAAACAATGTGGTTTTTAAGATACGATACTAAAAGCAAAGGCGATTTTGTTAAAAAAACGATTCATTAAATCATTACAATCAATTTTTATAACTCACATTTTTATTATTTATCCTAAAGCAAATCGGTCATACATCGCAAAGCGAAGTAGTTTTGCATTTTATAACGAAATAGTTTTATCCTAAAGCGAAGTTTTTACATATAATCTTCAATAGGGTTACAGCTACAAATTAAGTTTCTGTCGCCGTATGCATCATCAACTCTACGTACAGAAGGCCAAAATTTATTATCGGCGATATATGGTAACGGAAATGCGGCTTCTTGTCGGCTATACGGGAAATCCCAATCGTTAGCGGTTAACATTTTTTGTGTATGTGGCGCATTTTTTAAAACGTTATTCACATCGTTTTTAGTAGCAACATCTATTTCCTTTCGTATGGAAATCATTGCGTCACAAAAACGATCTAATTCTGCTTTATTTTCCGATTCGGTAGGCTCGATCATTAATGTACCTGCAACTGGAAAAGAAACCGTTGGTGCATGAAATCCATAATCCATTAAGCGTTTTGCAATATCGACTACTTCTATTCCGTTTTCTTTAAAATTTCGACACTCAATAATCATTTCATGAGCAGCTCTACCTTTTTCTCCTGTGTATAATGTTTCATAATGTCCTTTTAAACGTTCTTTTAAATAGTTCGCGTTTAAAATTGCATTTTTGGTGGAGTTGGTTAACCCTTCTGCTCCAGACATCGCAATGTATCCGTAAGAAATTAAACACGCTAATGCAGAGCCCCAAGGCGCTGAAGAAATTGCAGTAATTGCATTTTTTCCACCTGTTTTAATTATAGGATTGGTTGGTAAAAATTGTACTAATTGTGGTGCTACACAAATTGGACCTACACCTGGTCCGCCACCGCCATGTGGTATTGCAAAGGTTTTGTGTAAATTTAAATGGCAAACATCCGCACCAATGGTTGCAGGATTAGTTAACCCAACCTGAGCGTTCATGTTGGCGCCATCCATATATACTTGTCCGCCATTTGTATGTATAATTTGTGTGATTTCACAAATTGCTTTTTCATAAACTCCGTGTGTTGACGGATAGGTTATCATTAATGCAGAAAGATTATCTTTATGTAACTCTGCTTTTTCACGTAAGTCGGAAACATCAATATTTCCTCTTTCATCGGTTTTTGTTACCACAACTTTCATGCCTGCCATTACTGCAGATGCAGGATTGGTTCCGTGTGCAGAAGATGGGATTAAGCATATATTGCGATGAGCATCTCCTCTTGAAAAATGATATGCTCTAATTACCATTAAACCTGCTAGTTCTCCTTGCGCTCCTGAGTTTGGTTGTAAAGATGTGGCTGCAAAACCTGTAATTACATTTAATTGTTGTTCTAGTTTTTTTAATACAATTTGATATCCTTCTACTTGATTTAAAGGTGCAAACGGATGAATGTTTCCCCAATTAGGATTGCTTAATGGAAACATTTCCGAAGCTGCATTTAATTTCATCGTGCAAGATCCTAACGGAATCATAGCGTGATTTAACGATAAATCTTTACGTTCTAATTTTTTAATATAACGCATCATTTCTGTTTCTGATTGATACGTATTAAATACTTCGTTTTCTAAAAAAGGTGTGTTTCTTTTTAGGTTTTCAATAATTTTTTCTTCTGAAGTAAAAGAAGTTAATATGGTTTCTGTTAGGTTAAAAGCGGTTGTAAAACAATTTATAATGGCATTAATGGCATTTAAATCGGTAGTTTCATTTAACGAAATTGAAACAGTATGATCATCAATATAATTAAAATTGATATTCTTTTTTTCTGCTACGTCACGTAATTT
The DNA here is from genome assembly GCA_964635575.1 of uncultured Kordia sp. Classification (GTDB taxonomy): domain Bacteria; phylum Bacteroidota; class Bacteroidia; order Flavobacteriales; family Flavobacteriaceae. Next base: position 4,487 of record CAZWNY010000074.1, read on the forward strand.
TTTAGCGGTTACTTTTACTGTAATCGTATCAAAATAAGAAGTATTGGTTTGCTTAAAACCTAATTTAGTTAAAGTGTTTTCTAGCGTTGCGGTTGCTGTGTGCACTCCGTTTGCAATAAATTGCAATCCTTTTTTACCATGATATACGGCGTACATGCCTGCCATAACGGCTAATAAAACTTGTGCGGTACAAATGTTAGAGGTTGCTTTTTCTCGTTTAATATGTTGCTCACGGGTTTGTAATGCCATACGCAATGCGCTGTTGCCATTTGCATCTTTGGTTATTCCAATAATACGGCCAGGAATGTTTCGTTTGTATTTTTCTTTAGTAGCAAAAAATCCTGCATGCGGACCGCCATAGCCTAATGGTATTCCGAAACGTTGTGTGGTGCCGACAACCACATCAGCTCCAAATTCTGCAGGTGCTTTTAATTTTATTAACGATAAAATATCAGCTGCAACGGCTACTTTTATTGCTACTTCTTTTGCTTTTTTAACAAAATTAGTATAGTCATATAGCTGCCCATTTTTTGCTGGATATTGAAGTATTGCTCCAAAAAAAGAGGAAGAAAAATTAAATTCTTCATGATTGCCAATCACCAATTCAATGCCTATAGGCGTTGCCCTGGTTTGTAATATGGATAAGGTTTGTGGTAAAATTTCTTGAGAAACAAAAAACTTACATACATTTTCTTTTTTTTGCTTACGATCTCGTAAAGCAAATAACATTCCCATTGCTTCAGCTGCAGCTGTTCCTTCATCTAATAAAGATGCATTTGCCAAATCCATGCCTGTTAAATCGCAAATCATAGTTTGATAATTTAACAAAGCCTCTAATCTGCCTTGTGCAATTTCTGCCTGATATGGTGTGTATGCGGTGTACCAACCTGGATTTTCTAATATGTTACGCAAAATAACACTCGGTACAATTGCTTCATGATATCCTAAACCAATGTACGATTTGAATACTTTGTTTTTAGACCCCAATTCCGTAATGTGATTTAAGTAGTCATATTCACTCAATGCTGGATCTAAATTTAATTCGTTTTTTAAACGAATATCGTCAGGAATGGTTTCAAAAATAAGTTGATCCATTGTGTCGGCACCTATTGTTTTTAACAGTAATTTTTGCTCTTTTTGGTTAGAGCCTATGTGTCGAAGTTGAAATGAGGTTGTGTCCATTAATATCTTAATTTTGCTAAACGCCGACAAAAATACGGAATAATTTCAGAATTAGTATAGGCTTTTTTAACGATTTTAGAAATTAAAAATGATGCTTTAATGAACAGTTTTTGAAGTAATATTTATTTTATATTGTTTTTGTAGATAAAAAACATGTAAAAAAGTATTTTTGCAACATGAAAAACATACAAGATGGTTTTGATTTTTTAATTAATTATAGTATTTGGGTTGCAATATCAATATACTGTTTAACCTTAATTACGTATTATAATTTAAACTTGCCTGCTAATGTTTATATTTTACTTTTTACAAGTTTTGGTGCTGTAATTGGATATAATTTTATTAAACATTATCGCCCTAAAAAAAGTAATAATTTTAATACTGCTACTATTTTAAATATAGTTAGCTTTTTAATATGCGTATATAGTTTTTTAAAACTAAGCTTAGGCACACAAGTTATAATTGTAATTCCGTTTTTAATTACCTTTTTTTATGCGGTTCCGTTTGGTAAAAAATCACTTCGGTATTTTTCAGGGTTAAAAATTTATAGTATTGCTTTTTGTTGGGTTTTGGTTACTTCCGTTTTGCCAATTGTTGAGTTGCAATTGGATTTTACAACCGATATTGTTTTAGAAAACATACAGCGATTTTTATTTGTAATTGTAATTACGCTTCCTTTTGAGATTAGAGATGTTTTGGTGGATTCTAAAAATTTAAACACTATACCACAGCAATTTGGTATTAAAAAAACAAAATTATACGGATTATTTTTACTGCTAATTTTCTTTTTTATGGAGTTTTTTAAAGATGATGTTCCACAACAAAATTTAATTATTTTGCCACTTATTTTTTTATGTAGTTTATTGTTTTTAGTATTTGCAAGTAAAAAACAAACACGTTATTATGCAAGTTTTTATGTAGAAGGTATTCCTGTGTTTTGGTTATTATTGTGGTTGTCGTTTATTTTTTTTTGAAATATTTTTTTTAACGTATTTTTGTGTTGCACTACAGTATAATAACCTGATTTTAACCGGAACGTTCCCGTTAACTCGCCTTATTATACGGTATTTTATTACGTATGTAAGACACTTCATTACAACTAAACAACCGTTTTTTTATTTAAGTACTCCGCCAATTTGGAATGTAGTTCGAGTTCTGTAAGTTATAATTACCCATAAATTAGATGCAGTAATATTGCATTCATTACAAATTACTGCTGTTTAGTAGTTTTTAATTTAATAATTTCCGATTGTTTGTGTGGGTAATTTTTCTAAATATTTATGTAGCGCTAAACCTACAACTCGGTGTCTTCTAATTGATCTACATATTTGTAATTTGTTTTTATAAAATCAATTACTTGTGTTGTATTGAGGTAGAGTGTTTAATAAAAAAAAGAAATCATAATTATAATTTACGAAAAAAAGGAAGCGACTTTTTTTTGATAAATAATTTTATTTCCTTGATTATAATCGGTCTAAAATGAACTATAATCAATTATAAAAAAAACGTACGAAATCGTGGTTGTTTATTTTTTTTTAAAGTATATTTGTGAATATTAATATAAAAAAGTCTATAAATGAAAATGATTATATCTTACAAAAAGGCTATATTTTTAACACTATTTTTATTTACAGCAAACATAATAATAGCTCAAGTAGGTATTAACACTACTACACC
>CAZWNY010000075.1:0-7316 GCA_964635575.1 uncultured Kordia sp.
GGTATTAAATCTCTTTGCATAAAGTTTACTATTGGAGGCATAAAGCCACCATAAGCTCCTGCTATAGACTCTAAGTGTAATACCGCAGCACTACTTGGTGTTGTTGTGTTAATGCCTACCTGTGCAAATGAAATTGTAGTGGTAAACCCTAAAAAAAATAGTAAATATTTCATATATGTTGCTTGTACCTAAGGCACTAACAAAAAAATCGTTAGTGATTTATAATCGCACAAAGATAGCTGTTTTTTTTTATTATATTAGCAGTATTAAATAATTTATAAAAATAATGAAAAACATTTATGTATTATTCTGTATTCTTACAGCAACTAATTCGTATGCTCAGGTTAGCGTAGGAACGACCAATCCCTATAGAAACAGATGTTAGCGGTACGCTTAAGAAATACCACACAACTTGCACCTACAGCGTCCGATAGAGACTCAATACTAGCTTCAAACTCCGGTACCATAAAAATGATATCATCAAATATGGCAGTATCTACTGCAGATCATATCCCTTTTTACTAATTCTGAAGTTTTTATTACAGAAATTATTAATCCAGCTGCTCCAGAAGCAGTCGGGAAAATAACGACACGTACCTGAATACCAGCAAGCTGGGTTTTAACGCATTAAAACTCATTCTATAATAACCCTTGGTTTTTAGTTATTGAAAATCTTCTTAAATAAATTTTAACGCTACAAAAAAGTATTGATTTTTTTATAACAAAATTAATACTTTTTTTGTTTTTTACCAATGCACTATTTTGCTATACCAAGGATAATATAGACTATCACTATCAGAAACGATTAGTTATGTTGCAATACTTCCACTTCATTTAGCTCTGAAATATGTACTCATTATTAAATTATTATAGTTGTGTGATAAAATTTTTAATGTGTTCGGTTCATACATTTATGTTTGTTTATTCATTTTTATTAATGATTATGCCCTTCGTGATTATCTTTTTTTACTTCTGTTAAATCCATTCCACATATTGGGCAACCTCTTGGTTTGTCATAAGTTTTATCGCCTTCACATTTCATAGGGCAATCGTAATGTTTTGCTTTTTCAGTGTGTTTTATTTCTGTTTGGGTTTCCTTATTCTGGGGTTTTTCTTTTTTAACATCCTTACAAGACACTGTTGCTAGTGCAATAAATACTAATACTAAAATTGTTGTTGTTAATTTTTTCATGATTTTTTTTTAAGATTAATTTTTATTTATTATTAATTGTTTTTTACTAAGTATTCTATTTTTGATTTTGCTATAAATGCCTTTTTTGTAGCTTGTATTTCTTTTAACTCAAATTTTATTTTTTGAAGTTGTAGGCGTAAAATTTTATCGTAATCCAATATCCCTGTTTCGTATGCTTTCAAATCTACATTAATTGCTTGCTGTAGTTCTGTTTTGTTTTTTTGAGCAGCAACTACGGTTAATACTGCGTTTTCATATTCTAATATCGATATTTCTAATGCGTTTTCTAAATTGATTTTTTGTTGTTCTTGTTGTTCTACTAATTGCTCTTGTTTTAATTTTATTTGTTTTGTTTGTGAACGGTACTTTTTTGTAAATAACGGAATACTTAATCCTACTTTTGGCATTAAAATATCTTTTCCGTTATCTGAAAGTGTTATATTATTTCTTTCGTTTACCCATATATAATCAACTCCTACGGATAATTTTGGTTTACTTTTTTTGGCAATTAATTTTTTTTGTGCTTGATATACTTTTTCCTGTTCAGATAGTTGTTTTAATAACGGATGATTTTCGATAACCTGATTTGCGTTTAAAATATCTAATACATTTAAGCTGTCTACAATTTTTAACATTACATTTTCGTTTTGTTTTAAAATTCTATTAAAATTGTTACTTAAACGTGTTATCGTATTTAAATTTTGAAATATTTTACTGTGTAATTCATTTTTTTGTACTCTTATTCGCAATACATCACTCATTGTTGCTTTATTGTTTTCTAAAGCTGCGAGTGCCATATTTTCATAGGTTGACAGGATGAGTTTGTTTTCTTTTAAAATATAATGTATTGCTAATTGCTCATAAATTGTGTAATATGCTTGTTTTACATTAAACGTGATGTCTCTACTAGATAATTGCACGTTGTATTTTTGAAGTTCTGAAGTTGCTTTGGCGACTTCTTTTTGAGTTTTTAGAGTTCCGAACCAAGGTATATTTTGCGAAATACCTACTTTTGTATTTTGAGCTCCTACACGAGTTTCTGGTTGTAATGCAAATAAACCTAGGGAAAAACTGGTGTTTTCTAAATTACCTTCTTCATTTATTTTTTCAATAGCTACATTGTGTTTGTAACTTGCTACTTTTAAAGCTGAATTGTTTGTTTTTGCTATTGCTATGTATTCTTCTAAGCTTTGTGAATAGCTTATTGTACCAAGTAATATGAGTGTTATTATTATTTTATTTTTCATTGTTTATTATTTTTTAACATGTAAAAATTTAAACTACGCTTTTTTATTTTTTATTTGTAATTCCTTATTCCAACTAAACAAAACTGGCACTACAAAAAGTGTAATTAATGCGACTAACATTCCTCCAAAAGACGGAATTGCCATTGGTATCATTATATCGCTTCCTCTACCTGTTGACGTTAATACGGGTAATAATGCTAAAATAGTGGTTGCGGTGGTCATTAAACATGGTCGAATTCGTTTTTTTCCTGCTTCTATTATTGATGTTCTTATTTCTGATTTTGTTTTTGGATTATTTCTATCAAAAGTTTGAGTTAAGTAAGTTGCCATTACTACACCATCATCAGTTGCTATACCAAAAAGAGCAATAAATCCAACCCAAACGGCGACACTTAAATTAATGGTTTTAATTTGAAATATTTCTCGAAAATCGATTCCTAAGAGTGTGAAATTCAAGAACCAATCGGAATTGTACAGTCCTATCATTATAAAACCTCCTGAAAATGCAACTAAAATTCCTGTAAATACCATTAATGATGTGGTTATTGATTTGAACTGAAAGTACAAAATTAAGAAAATGGCTAATAATGCTAGTGGCACTACTACTGCTAAGGTTTTTTCTGCTCGTATTTGATTTTCATAAGTTCCTGTAAATTGGTAAGTGATTCCTTTTGGCACTACTAGTTCTTTTCTGTCGATCATTCCTTGAATGGTTTTTTGTGCTCGTTCTACAACGGTTATTTCTGCTTCCCCTATGTTTTTATCAAATAATACATAACCTATTAAAAAAGTGTCTTCACTTTTAATCATTTGCGGACCTTGTTCGTAACGAATTGTTACGAGTTCTTTTAATGGTATTGGTGTTCCGTTTTTTATTGGAATAAATATTTTTTCTAAGTCAGATGGTCCGCTACGCAATTCTCTTGGGTAGCGGACACGCACACCATAACGTTCACGACCTTCAATGGTTTGGGTTAATAGTTTTCCGCCGATTGCAACTTCTAAAACCGATTGTACGTCTGTTACTCCTAAGCCATATTGTGCAATTTTTTTTCTATCGATATCAATTAACAGATATGGTTTCCCTACAATTCTATCGGCAAAAACAGCTTCTTTTTTAACACCTTCAACTTTTTTTAAAATACCTTCTAATTGCACTCCAAACGCTTCAATTTCTGCTAAACTTTGTCCTTTTACTTTAATTCCCATTGGTGCACGCATACCTGTTTGTAGCATTACCAATCGGGTTTCGATTGGTTGTAATTTAGGTGCTGATGTTACTCCCGGAAGTTTTGTTACACGTACAATTTCTTGCCAAATATCGTCTGTATTTCTAATTTTTGAACGCCAATTTCTATAATAATCTCCATCTTTATCAATAATTAAATTTTTGGTTTTTATTTTTGTTCCTGAAGCTATAAATTTTCCTGATTTTGTTTCGAATAATCCATCTTCGTTTACTTTAAATTGTAATCGTTTACGATGTTTGTCTAATTTATATTCTGCTTTATAAATAATAATATTTTCGTACATTGATAATGGTGCTGGATCTAATGCGCTTTCTACTCTTCCCGCTTTACCAACTACGGTTTTTATTTCTGGAATACTAGAAACAGCAATATCTAATTGTTGTAAAACACGTTTATTTTCAGCAATACCTGAATGTGGCATTGAGGTTGGCATTAGCAAAAAGGAACCTTCGTTTAATGACGGCATAAATTCTTTGTCGGTGTTTTTCCATACTGAAATTCCGAAAAAAACAAGAATAATTGGCAGTGCTAAAAACAACATTTTATTGTTTAATGCCCAAGAAAGAATACGCACATAGTAATGCTGAAAAAGGTAAAATATAGTTAGTAGCCCAAAGCAAATAACTCCTACAAAAATTAGGTTAGATGGTATTGCAAAATCTACTCCTAATGGTCGCCAATAAATTGCTAGTAATATTACAATTACAATTGCTGTAACAATTACATTTAAAATATTTTTGGTAATTGAAAAGTTGAGTGTTGATATTTTAAATTTTTCTTGTTTTAATAACCTTATTCCTCCAAAAAACAGTAATGCTGTACCGATGTAAAGTTCCTTGTAAATAGCAAATACTCCTAATGCTATTAGTGCAAAACTAATTAATTTTGCTAATCTATTTTTAGTCGATTTCCAACCAAACAACCAAGCTGCAAAAGGTGGAATTAGTAATAATGCTACAATAACTGATGTTGTTAATGCCATTGTTTTTGTGGCTGCTAATGGTCTGAATAGTTTTCCTTCCGAACCAATCATTGTAAATACGGGTACAAAACTTATTATGGTTGTTGAAACGGCTGTTAGTATTGCTCCTGAAACTTCTTCGGTTGCTGTATAAACAATCGAGTTCATGGAGCGTTTTACTTTGTCTAGTTTGCTTTCATCAATATGTCTAATAATGTTTTCGGTAAGTATAACGCCAATATCTACCATTGTTCCTATAGCAATCGCAATACCAGATAGGGCTACAATATTTGCATCTACTCCAAAAAATTTCATCCCAATAAATACCATTAAAACAGCTACTGGTAATAATCCTGATATTAAAGAAGAAACTTTAAGATTAAAAACCATCATAATAATTACTAAAATAGTGATTAGTATCTGTAAGGTTATCGCTTCATTTAGTGTTTCTAATGTTTCTTCAATAAGTTCGGTTCTATCATAAAATGGGACTAATGTTAGTTGGGAAGTTCTGCCGTCTGTGAGTACTTTTGACGGCAGCCCTGAGCTTATTATTTTTATTTGCTTTTTTACATTTGCAATAACTTCCATTGGGTTTGCTCCATAACGGGAAACTACAACGCCACCAACAACTTCTGCGCCTTCTTTATCTAACAATCCTCTACGTTGCGCTGGACCTAAATATACTTTGGCAACGTCTTTTATTAAAATAGGTGTTAAATTTGTTGAGGTTACTACTGAGTTTTCTAAATCTTCTACTGATTTTATATATCCTAAACCACGAACTAAATATTCTACTTGATTAATTTCGATGGTTTTAGCACCAATATCTTTATTTGATTTTATGACTGCATTTGTTACTTGTTGCAATGAGATATTGTATTCTTTTAGTACATCTGGATTAATATCTACTTGATACTCTTGTACAAAACCACCTATTGAAGCTACTTCAGCTACTCCAGATGCAGATGATAATGCAAATTTTACATAATAATCTTGTATGCTACGTAATTCGTGTAAATCCCAACCTCCAGTAGTATTTCCGTTTTCATCTTTACCCTCTAAAGTGTACCAAAATATTTGCCCTAAACCTGTTGCATCTGGACCTAAACTAGGCTGTATACCTTCTGGTAATAATCCTTTAGGCAAAGAGTTTAGTTTTTCTAAAATTCTACTTCTGGACCAATAAAACTCTATATCTTCTTCAAAAATAATATAGATTGATGAAAACCCAAACGCCGATGAACTTCGAATGGTTTTTACTCCTGGGATTCCTAATAATGATGTCGTTAACGGATAGGTTATTTGGTCTTCAATGTCTTGAGGTGACCTTCCGCCCCATTTAGTAAATACAATTTGTTGGTTTTCACCAATGTTTGGTATGGCATCTACGGCAACTGGGTTTTTTGGAATACCTATAACATCCCAATTAAATGGAGCGTTGGAAATTCCCCAACCTACAAATAGCATTAATAACAATACAGCTACTAATTTGTTTTCTATTAAATACTTAATAATTTTATTGAGCATAATGTAATTAATGATTTATTATAATTTGATATTATGTAAAAACATATTTATTCTAAGTAATTTACTGATGAAAATCAATAAAAAAATCACTTTATTAAAACAATTAAATTTTACTCAAAGAAGCATAAAAAATAACTTATTTTATAATAAAAGAAGTTGTTAATAACAAATTACACAATATAAACTTCGTCAAGCTTATGTATTTCCTCGACGACAATTGGAGGAATATAATTTTTATGAGGAAAAGTTTGAGGTTTTTTTCCTTCAAAACGATTTAAACACGTGTATATAAAAGCGACTAAAAACAACTGTTGCTCTAAGTTAACCGTAAAAGTAAATGATTTTAAATTTTCTTGCCCATCTACTACAATTTGTGTTTCGCTACAACAGTTTTTTTTTGTTACGAAGCAACTTTTAGCAGAGGGTACATTCATTTTCATACTACAACCTTTTGCTTTTCCAAAAAGCGAGGTGTTTACTAAAACATCACCACAATAATGCATATTTACCGTAAAAGATAAAGTAGCAAAAAGCACTATAAATGTTAACAATACAGCTGTAATATGTTTAAAAAATGGTTTCATTACAAGGCAAATGTAATCTTTATTTAATTAATAAAGTTTAAAAATATGCTAATTACTAAAAAGTAAATTAACATATCGATGGTTATTTTTCAAAAGAAATACTATTTTTGCCTATATAATGACAAAGAACAAAGTTAACATAAAAAACAAAAAAGCACGATTTGAATACGAAATATTGGATAAATATTCGGCTGGAATTGTGTTGGTAGGTACTGAAATTAAATCGCTACGTGAAGGAAAAGCTACTCTTGGAGAAAGTTTTTGCGAGTTTAATGATAGTGGTGAACTTTTTGTAATTAATATGTATATTGATGAATATACACATGCTACCTATTTTAACCATCAAGCAAGACGTGAGCGTAAACTATTATTAAATAAAAAAGAACTTAAAAAATTAAATAAAGAAGTTACTACTTCAGGATTAACTATTGTTCCGTTACTTTTATTTATTAATGAAAAAGGATACGCTAAACTAAATATTGCGCTAGCAAGAGGTAAAAAACTACACGACAAACGGAACACTTTACGTGATCGTGATAATAAACGTGACTT
>CAZWNY010000076.1:0-624 GCA_964635575.1 uncultured Kordia sp.
TTATTAACTACCAATCTATCAAAATCCCAGTTTAACATTTTCTTTGTTTTTTGTTTTGTTTCAGTCATTACAGAAATGTATCTCCCATAATCAAAATCTAAGTCGTGCAATCTGTGTATTTTGTTAATCACACTATCGCAATTGCCCATTATTTCTAACAAATCATTCTCTATTCTTGTGTGTAATTCTTTCGCTTTTGGTGTCATAATTATTGTATTTTAATTTTAGTATTTCCTTTTAATTTTATCATCAATTCTTTTTATTTTTTGCCAACGCCTAATTCACGTAAATAAGCACCGCAAATATTACATACTTCGTAACCGTCTGAACTTTCAGAAGTGTTATAATGATTACATTGTTCGTTTGCTTCGTTTTCATATAGTAACACTTCATCTGTTTTGTTTATCCATTTTACAAAACTGCCAAGTTTCATCACAAAATAAATTTTATCTTTTTCTGCACCAAAATTTGGTTTTCCTGTTGTAATTTGAATGTTTTTAATAATAGTAATAAACGAAGGCACTTTTAGACCATAACCGTTTCTAAATTCTATTTGGTCAATTTTTACAGATAAATTCCATTTTCTTAATGCTTTTTGTTTGTTTCTATAATTTGTTAAATCCC
>CAZWNY010000076.1:634-7299 GCA_964635575.1 uncultured Kordia sp.
AATTTCTGTCTGTCAATTCAACATTTCCGCAATAAAATAAACGTCTTAAATAATAAGCGTTTAACTCTCTGTATTCTTCTGGTTTGTTTCTGTATGAAATTTCATCAAACCATTTCTTTTTTATTGGTAATATTAATGTGTTCATCATTTTTTATTTAAAAGTTTATAACCATTTTTTGATACTATATTATGAGAATCGTCATTAAATATTGATAAAAGTAATTTTAAAGCAAAAGCATTCCATAATTCAGTAAAAACTGCTACTAACACTGTATAACCCGATAATAGCGGTGTTTTTAGTGTAAAAATATTTGTATAATTCCCTTATTTTTTCGGTGTAGCCTATTTGCTGTTTGTTGGTTGTTGTTGGGTATCGTTCATTACCTATTTTTTCGCCTTTGGTAGTTGTTTTTACTGCTATTTTATAAAATCCTTTGCTGTATGCTATGGGTATTGGATAAATGGTAATTCCGTTTTTATTGCACCAACTTTGGTGTATTGCTTCTATACGGTGGGTTTCTTTAAAAGAGCAAATCATCGGTATCATCTTTAATATTTTTAATTGGTGTTGGGCTTGGTGTTTTTATATAAAAATGTTCTTCTGTTTTTTGTTTTGTTGCGTTATTCATCATTTTACGATACTTACCTTGACTGTTTAATGGTACTTTATCTACTGGGTTTAATTCGTATTTATTTTTGGTACACCACGCTTCTACTGCTTTTTTAAAGGTTGTTGATGCAAATTGATGTTTGGTTACGGTTTGCTTATAGTCAGCATACATATCTGGTCGGCTCACATAACAGTCTAATTTACTGTTTTCAATGTCAAAATACGTGTCCGCCCATTCGTTTAAGGGTTCGCCAATTACTCGGTTTAAATGCTGAATGTTTGCATTTTCCATTGGTGGTTTTATCATGGTTTTTTGAGTTAAATAAAACTGAATACATTGTGCTGTAAAATTGTAAAAGTCGTTCCAATCATCCTCGGTAAAATCGGTAAACAAATCCATACCAAAATCATCACGTACTTTGCGCTCTTCGTTATATTCTCCGTTTTCGTTGTTGTGGTAATAATCAGAATACAATACGTAAAGCAATCGTCTTAATGTTGAGGGATCTAATTCTTTTAATTGATAGTTTGAAGTGGCTACAATTTTTGGAGAAATATCAAACTTTATTTCAAAAGGCTTGCTGTTTTTAGGGTTTACTAATGTTGAACCAGTTACGGTGGCAAAATATTTTTTTATTGAAAAATACTCATGTGTATCGTCTATCAAAATAGCATCAGTAGTTTTGGTTACGCCATCTAAAGCAAATTTATCTTCCAAAAGTTCTTTATCACGTCCGTTTAAAAACTTTACATTTTTATAAATATGGCGCATTGCTAAATCCCACATTATGGATTTTCCGCTACCTCCATGACTTTCTTTTACATCACTTATTTTATTATCCATAGCATACACAAAGTAACTGCTACTGTGCTGTTTATGGGTATGCAAGAAGTAACCAAATGCGTAAATTTTATTTACAAGGTGTTGCTGTTGCTCCTGTTGTTGTTTGTTTGTTAAATTTTCGCCATTTATTTCAAATTGATTTTTATTAAAATAGGCTTGTTTTTTTTCTGGAGTATTCAAAGTTTTATGCTCTAAATCATCACGCCAAAACATACGAGAGGTGTTTATGCAATAGTTTAAAAACTTGTTATCGGTTTTTAAAACATCTATTTTACACGCACTTGGGTTGGTAGCATCTATTTTAAAATGGGGTTTTTGTATTTTTATATCATGTGTAAACACATTTTGCGCCCAAACTACATTTTTTGTTTTGTTGTTAGCTACCTTGTTTATATTGTTGGGGGTAATTGAAATGGCGTGATCTTGAAAATAAAGCATTTGTGTATTAAATGTGCTGCTTTTAAAATCTAAATTAATAGGTAATAATGCACTTAATGCTTTTTCACTTAATTTTGGAGTGTCTAAAATAAGGTTTTGCACACCTACTGGTAATTGTTTATTGCGAATAAAGCTAATTACAAAATCTTTAATTTCGTTTGCATTTACGCGTGTTACTACGTTGTCTATTTTACGGATAAAATAAAATTGCTCTTTTACATCTTCATCTTTAATTTTATAAAAACCGTTCCATTTTAAAAAGTGCATTGCATAAGCACTATTAAACTGGTATTTAAAAACGTCTTTTTGTTTGTATTGATGCCATAATTGAAAAGGGAATGCATTTTGTACTAACTTATTAAACTGAAATTTTATTTTTTCGGGATTTTCTTTGTTGTTGTACTTTGTTACATAGTCTTTTACGTCCTTACAACTGTTGCCCCTGTTGTCTTTTAATTTTGTTAATTCTGTTGGTAGCCAAATATGGCGCATACATAAAAATTGATTGGCTAATTTTAAGGCTTGTTTAATGCCTGTATCATCAATATCAGCAATATAATACACGTTTTTAACGTCTTTTTTAAGATTGTAATATTCTTGTGAGGTTATTTGTTCACTTTCACTATTAAACCAAATTACATTGTAGTCGGGATTTAATGAAGCTACATTTAAACCATCTGAACCACCCGAAACGATTATTGCATTGTCTAATTTTATATCTTTTTCAGCAATAAGATCATCTTCATTTGCATTGCGTTTCTCTATTACATTTTTTTTAATTTCATCTAACCCAAAAATAAAGCGTGCAGGTTTTTTACCGAAAAACCGAAAACGAGGTGCTTTATCTTCTTTGCGTGCAAATGGCTCATAGGTTTTGTGCCAAGTTATATTGTCAAAACCATAAATAGGGTAATTGTCCGTACTAAATTTTACTAATTTTGTGAGTTGTTTGGTTGTTTTACTTACAAAAAAAGTAGTGATACTATTTATGTATTTTAGGTTGAATTTGTCAGCTACCTGTTGGTTTACGTGTACGCCTATTGTGGTTAGTGCTGTTGGTGGTATTGTTTTTGCATAATCAATATAAAAATCGGTTACTTTATCTGTTTTTTTAGCGTTGCTAAATTCAATTTTTGGCTTTTTATGTTCTGCAGTATTTTTTACAATACCATAATCGGCAGCTAATTCTTGTATTGCTTCACTAAAAGTGCGATTATGAAAATCCATATATAAATCAATACTATTTTGCGCAATTTTATCGCCAAAATCTTTAACACACCAGGTACCTTGTTTTTTAGAAAACCATAAATAAGAGGATGCTGTTTTTTCATCATCACGAATTTTAAAGGCTCTATTTGTTTTACCAATAGAGTGTTCAGCATCATTATACATTTTTACTATAATGTATAAACCATTGCTTGACGCATCAAATATTTGTTGTTTAATTATTGTGTAATCTGACATTATTAGGGTGTTTTTAGAGTTGTTATTGCTGTTGTTTTAATATTGTTTTACGTTCTTTTAATTGCTTAATTTGTTTGTTATAGCAATCAATTAAGGTTTGTAAATCATGCTCAAAATACTGGTGTGCATTATTTTTAAGTGTGTGCAACTGTTGGCGTGTTTTTTTTAGGTAAAAATCACATTGTTGTTGGGTTAGTGTTGTGTAAACCATTAGTTTATGCGTTTAAAATTAAATACTCTATTTTCATGACTACATTCTATAATCCTAATTCTTCTTAAAATGCTATTAGGTAAATTCTCTAAAACATTTTCGGTATCGATGTTTGTAACGAGAACGATGTCGGGTAGTTCTATTGTAGTTTCAAGTTTATATAATCTATTTATTACTATATGACTTTGATAAATCATTTTTTTACAAAATTCACTATGAAAAGGAATATCATCAATAACAATTAGATCCGATTTTTCAGCACCATCAAAGATAAAATCATCTTCTAATAACATTTTATTATGACAACTTATAAAAAATGGGTTTTTATAAGTTAATGCCATGTTTTTTGCTAAAAAAGAAGCTCCAGCAGGTATTTTTTTGTTTTTTTTAGTTAATACTATTACTTTTTTCATAATGATTATATTTTAAGAATTTAAAAAATGACTATTTAAAAATTGTTGTTGGTTTGGTTTTTCAATTACCTGCATTATTATTTTGCATTGTTGGAAACTTAACCCATTAATAAATCCGTTTTTAAAGTTTTCTATTTCAGTGTTAAAACAAAGTTTTTTTATAGGTGCAATATCTAATTGCAATAAAACGGCATTAATAGTACTTACTATGGTGTGTTGTTTAAGGTGTTGCATGGTGTTTTGTTTTTACGGTTATTTATTGTTGTATTTTTTTACTATTTTTGATAAAATTATAGCTACATAAAACCAAATAAAAAATAAAATAATGTTGATGATTACTACTATAATTATATCCGTTGTTGTTTCTGTTGTTTCGGCATTATTTGCTAAAACTTTGGAGCAATACATACCCAATAAAAAAACAACCAATTTATTTGCAAAAAAATTATTTTCTTTTAGTGTTAAATACCTTTTACCTATTTGTTCTTTAATTTTTTTATACATAACTACTGTTGTTATTACCAAATACTTTGTGTTAGGTGTTGTTTTTTTAAGTGGTTCTATTATTCTTAATTTATCAAAGGAATAATGTTTATTTTTTAAAAGTTAATTGTGCTTTTTTATAAAAATGAATACGTTTTGTTTTCGTTTTTTTATAGATATTTAAAATTTCTTTATACACTAACTCTTTCATATTACGACCATTAAGAAAACTACGTACAGATGCTTCCGAAAACGGCACGCTTTCTGTATTAAGTATGTTACGCTGTATCAACTGTTTACGGATGCTATTTGCGTACCCCCTCCCCAATTCTTTTTTAATAGCCTTTTGCTGTTGTTTTGAAAACATTTTTTTCATTATATTGCAGTTTCGTTATTGTTGCAGTTGTGTTGCGTTAGTGTTTTATTTCTGTTACAAATATAGATAATATATTTACTATAAACCAAATAAATGGATAATAAATTTACCTACATAAAGGAAAGAATACTCTATATAATTGAAAATAAAGGGTTTAAGAAAGAAAGTTTTTTTAAATCTATTGGCATGACTTATGGTAATTTTAAAGGAGAACTCAAAAAAAAACCTATTAATTCAAATGCTTTAGAAAATATATTATCTAAAATACCTGATGTAAATGCTTATTGGCTCATAACAGGAAAGGGCGAAATGTTGTTAAAAAACAACAAACAACAGGAAACACCTGACGTTTTAGTGTTAAATGATCCTAATGCAGCTTATTATGTAGATAAGGAAAAAAAGGGGTTGTATGAACGTATTGAAGAGTTAAAAGAAGCCATACAGTTGCTTAAACAACAAAATGGTAATAAAAAAGACATTGCTTAAAAGTGGTGTATAAAAAAAAGTAATCAATTTAATAATTAATATAAATAACAAACAAATGAAAAAAGTAATTTTAATAGCAATGGTATTGGTTGCTGGAGTAAGTTTTGGGCAAGAAAAAGAAACTACACAAAAAGAAAAAAGCACTATTACAGTATTTGGTAATATGGGACATCAAGGGGCAATTGGGTTTGAATTTGAAACCTATGATGTGCTTAATACAGGTGAAAATGAAAGTTTAATTCTTAAAGTATCACGGAATACTTTAAAGGTTGAATTTGATAATATAGATGATGTATTTAGTAATGGTAAAGAAACGACAATAGGTTTCAGAAAATACTATAAGAAAAATAATGTAGCTAAAGGGTTTTATTCTTCAAATTATATAACCTATGGTACTCATAAATTTAAAAGCACTTATTATAATGGGAAATACCGCTATTTTTCATTTGTCCGCCCAGAATTAGGGTACCGTTTTTTAGCTGGTAATTTTAATTTTGATTTAAACCTAATGGGAATGTGGAAAATTGAAATAAAAGGAAAGGATGATGTAGATAATAAAACATTTGATAATAACGAATATAGATTAGGTTTTGGAGTAGGTTATACTTTTTAAAAATTAAAAAAAGGGTGGTTTTATTATAATACGCCCTTTTTTTTGCTCAAAAGTGTAATAAAACACCTTAAAAGTGTAAGTGTAATAAAAGTGTAATAAAAAGTGTAATACGATTATGCCATATAAACAAAGGGTTTATATTACTTTATTACACTATTACACTTTTATTCTATTTATAGGTAAATTAAAAATAAATAATATATATATAAAAGAGAGGTTTGCCAATAGTGTATTTTTCTTTCCTGTTGCTGTTTGTTGTTTATTATTTCAGATTTTGCCTACACTATTACACGTATTTTTTATTTAACAAGTAGTTATGTTGGGGGTATGGGGGAACAAATAAATATAGGTAATAAAACGCTCTTTAAAATGCGCCCCTGCAAACGAGCGAGTAAAGTTTAAAAGGAACAAATGCAAAAGGCATTTGTAACACAATATTTTATAAACAATAGCAATACAGACCTATTAACAAAATAGTGATTAAAACGGCTTGTTTTGTTGTTTTTAAAGTCGTTTTTTAAAGGCTATTGCTTATAAACTGAATGTAAACAAAGGTTTTGAGCGTTTTTAGCGTGTCAAATCCGTGTCAAAACAAGTTAAAAAATAACCAAAGTTTAGTTTGTAACATATTGATAATGAATGCTGTGGTCTTTTGGAGATGGTTAGATGTATTTCGATTCTCTCCGACTCCACAAGTAAAAACCTTGCAAATATTAAGTTTGCAAGG
>CAZWNY010000077.1:0-6861 GCA_964635575.1 uncultured Kordia sp.
ACCAAAACAAAAATAAAAAATGAGTAAACGTGGAAACAAAAGGTCGGGTTTACACAATCAAAAGGAAGATTTTTTTTTAATAAGTAGTAATCCTAAAAAAGTTAAAAATCCGTTTAGTATTAAAATAAAAAAACCGAACTCAAAATTAAACCATTCCAAACTGTATATGCTTATAAAATAAGATAAAAAAGGAGATGCAATTGCAATTAGGGGTGTAAATTTATCTTTTATATTCCATTTGGTAAAAAGCCCAAAAGCGTACAACCCAAGTAAAGGACCATACGTATAACCTGCAAATTTAAAGAGCTTAGCGACTATACTTGCATCTTTTAAAAGGTATTTAAACGCAATAATTACCAGTATTAATACTACCGAAATTAAAACATGTATTTGCTTCCGTATTTGTATTTGCTTTTGAGCGTTGTATTTTTTTTCAATATCTAAAATATCAATACTAAAAGATGTAGTTAATGAAGTTAAAGCACTATCGGCACTACTATAAGCTGCGGCAATTAATCCGAGTAAAAAAAAAACAAACACACCTGTTCCAAAATGTTCTTTTGCTAAAACAGGAAAAAGTTGGTCTTTGTGTACGTCAATACCATTTTGTTGTGCGTAAACCGTTAACAATAAACCTAAACTTAAAAAAATAAAATTTACAATTACCAAAACAATGGTAAACCAAAACATATTTTTTTGTGCATCTTTTAAACTTCTACAGGTTAAGTTTTTTTGCATCATGTCTTGATCTAAACCCGTCATTACAATAGCGATAAATGCGCCTGACAAAAACTGTTTCCAAAAATAATTTCCAGCTTTTACATCATCAAAAAAGAACATTTTAGAAAAATCATTATCCAATATAAAGCTTAACGTACTTTTTCCGTTTAAATTTAGCTCACTACTTACAAAGTAAATAGTAACCCCAACTGCAATTAACATAAAAAAAGTTTGTAAGGTATCCGTCCAAACAATAGTTTTAATACCCGATTTAAAGGTATATATCCAAATTAATAAAATGGTAATGGTTACGGTTTGCCAAAATTGAATTCCTAAATCATCAAATAATATAATTTGCAATACATTGGCAACTAAAAAAAGTCTGAAACTTGCACCAATAACTCTAGATATTAAAAAAAAACTTGCGCCTGTTTTATAAGTGTATTTCCCAAAACGAGTTTCTAAATAAGTATATATAGATGTTAAATTTAATTTATAATAAAGCGGAAGTAGCACCAAACCAATTACGGAATACCCAATAATATATCCTAAAACCATTTGCATGTAACTAAATTGCGAGGCTTCTACCCAACCTGGTACCGATATAAAAGTAACCCCAGACAAGGAAGCACCAATCATACCAAAAGCAACTACATACCAAGGTGATTGTTGATTTCCTTTAAAAAAAGAATCATTATCCGTTTTTTTACTAGTTAGGTAAGAAATTAAAATTAGCAGTCCAAAATAAGCAGCAATTAGTAAAACAATTTGAGTAGAATTCATTATATTTTTAAGTATTTGGTACTAAAAACGAAAGTAATCTAAATATTGTAAAATCAAAAAATAACTGCAGCTATTTTTGTTTAAAAAAAATTAAATTTATTGTTTAACAGTTATAAATAGATTAATTTTGTTGTTTTAAATCCTCAAAATTAAAATCATGAAAAAACTAATAACCTTTTTATTAACGTTAAGCTTCTTTTTCACCTCTTGGTCTCAAGAATATAAAAAAATGAAAGCTCTAGGAAACTATACCGTACAAGAAATTCAAACAGCCGCAAAAATTCATTTTGATGAGAAAGGAAGAGGAAAAGGGACAGGATATAAGCAATTTAAACGCTGGGAATATAAAGCGCTCCGTAAAATGGATGAAAATGGATATTTAAAATCTCCAGAATTTTATTATAACGAGTTACAACGCTACAAAGCATATTTAAATAGTAGTAAAAATGCTAAATTAGCATCTGTTACAGGAAATTGGGAAGATTTAGGTCCGACAGTAAAAAATCAAACATCAGGTTGGAATCCAGGAGTTGGTAGGTTAACCTCTGTGGTAATAGATGCAAATAACCTGAATCATATTATTGTAGGAGCAGTAGAAGGTGGCGTTTGGAAATCACTTGACGCAGGATCTACATGGGAAGTTTTAACAGACGATTTATCTAATTTATCAGTAACTGCATTAACGATAGATCCTATTCAATCTAATATTTATTATTGGGGATCTGATGAAGGAATAATATTCAAATCAATAGATAGTGGAGCTACATGGACACTGTTGTCAGATACAGGAAACGGTAGAGTTAATAAAATATTAATAGACCCAAACAATACAACTAAAATGTACTGTTCGGTACAATATGGCGGCATCTTCAAATCAACTGACAGTGGCGCTACATGGGCATCAATAAACACATCTGCTAGTACTGGTTTTGATATCGAATTTAAACCCGGAAATACAAATGTAATATATGCAACAGGTAACGAATTTTACATTTCAACAGATGGAGGAGCTACATTTAATGCACCTAATAGTTTACCGTTATGGACACAGAAATATACTAACGGAAACGTAAATTGGTCAACTTCAGCTTCAAATCAAAACGGAACTGTAATTCCTAAAACAGGAGCTAAAATGGCATATTTTTATGTAGGTAACTTTAGTGCTCCAGTAACTAGTTTAATAAGTCCCGAATTAAATTTACAAACAACAACAAATCCACAATTAAAATTTTCATACACTAACGTAGAATGGGCAGGAGATATAGATGAATTACGTGTGTTGTACAAAACATCTGCAACAGGAACTTGGATAGAATTAGCAAATTACACATCAGAAACTACAGTTTGGACAGACATCACTTTAAATTTACCAAATAAAACAGCAACATACTATATCGCTTTTGAAGGAACAGCAAAATATGCTAGAGGAATAACTTTAGATGACGTTTCTGTTGAAGATGCAGCTTTAGGTATTGTATTTCAAGATGGTTTTGAAAGCACTACAGTTACATTTGGATCAGGAGCAAAAATGATGGGAGTTTCACCAGATGACCCCAATGTTATATATATATTAGAAGAATTAGCAAGTAGATTTGGTGACTTGTATAAATCAACAGATTCAGGTACAACTTTTACAAAACTAAACCACACAGGTAAAAATTATTTTGGGTACAGCTCAACAGCAAGTGATGATCGAGGTCAAGCTCCAAGAGATATGGATATTGCAGTAAAACCCACAGATGTAAATGAAGTACACATTGCAGGTATTTTAACATGGATGTCAATAGATGGAGGAACAACATTTAATGTAACCTCACAATGGACCCCAGGTAATGCTGCTGCTCAAAACATAGGATATTGTCATGCAGATGTGGATATTCTTTTGTTTTCAGGAAACAACCTTTATGCAGGAACTGATGGCGGTATATTTGTAGCTAACAATACAACAACAATTAATAACTCGTATTTTACAGATTTATCAGAAGGGTTAGGAATTCGTCAGTTTTATAAAATAGGTGTAAATCAAAGCATAACTACTATGATAACAGGAGGTTCTCAAGACAACGGAACATCTGTATATGATAAAGCAACAGATATTTGGAAAGATTGGTTAGGAGCAGACGGAATGGAATCTTTTATTGATAAAAACAATAACGCTATTCTTTACGGAACATCACAATTTGGATCGCTTTATAAATCAGTAACCGCAGGAAATAGTTTCTATGGGATAACAAAACCAAATGGTAAATCAGGTTCATGGGTAACTCCATTTGAGCAAGATCCAATATTGGCAAATGTTATTTATGTCGCATATGACAACGTATACAAATCTATAAATGGAGGCGGTTCATGGAGTGCTATTTCTCAAGTTTTTGCAGGAAATTTAAATGAACTAAAAATAGCACCATCTAATAATTTAATAATGTACGTTTCAGACGGAAGTACATTATACAAAACAATAAATGGAGGTGCTACAAATTGGACAACTTTAAGTGGAACATTAGGAAGTATAAACTCAATAGCAATACACCCAACAAACCCCAATAAAGTAGCAATCGCAACAACAGGCTCACAAAAAGTATATGTATCAATAAACGGAGGAACAACATGGACGTCTTATTTACATAACCTACCAAATTTTAATGCATTATCGCTAGTATGGGAAAATAATGGGAAAGATGGATTATACGTAGGTATGGATTATGGAGTATATTATATAGACAATACAACCTCAACGGTTTGGCTCCC
The DNA here is from genome assembly GCA_964635575.1 of uncultured Kordia sp. Lineage (GTDB taxonomy): Bacteria > Bacteroidota > Bacteroidia > Flavobacteriales > Flavobacteriaceae. The sequence continues at coordinate 4,252 of CAZWNY010000077.1, forward strand.
ATTTACGAACAACCTAGCTAATGTAGCAGTAAATGAACTAGAAATTAATGCAACAATAGGTAAAATTTATGCAGCCACATACGGTAGAGGAGTTTGGGAATCAGACTTATATGACAACATCGTTTTATCTGTAAACGAAGAAGAGTTAGCAGATATAAAAGTTTATCCAAACCCAGCAAAAAACCAACTAAACGTAAAATGGGATGAAAACGAATTGGTATCCGTTAAAATATACAACTCAATAGGAAAATTAGTTTACTTTGCGAAATCAGTAAGTTTAATAAATACCTTAACAATCAATACAACATCATTAGCAAACGGATTATATTTTGTAAAATTAAACACTAAAAACAAAGAAATAACCAAAAAAATTATTGTAAAATAATACGATTGCTTAGCAATTTAAAAAAGTTCAATATTGATTTTTATCGGTATTGAACTTTTTATTTTAAAGCTAAATGTAAACTGAATAAATTACCGTAAATTTGCCAACATGGAATTTTCTTCAAAACTTCTCGAAAATGCAGTTTATGAAATCTCGCAATTACCCAGTATTGGTAAACGTACTGCATTACGGTTAGCTCTGCATTTACTACAACAAGATGTTAAACAAACCGAACGCTTAGCATTCGCATTAACACAATTACGACAAAAAATTAAACATTGTAAAAAATGCCATAATATTTCGGATGTAGCTTTGTGCGAAATTTGTGTAAACCCATTGCGTAATGAACGCTTAATTTGTGTAGTAGAGGACATTAGAGATGTAATGGCAATAGAAAGTACAGGTCATTTTAGAGGAATGTATCATGTTTTAGGAGGTAAAATATCTCCAATAGATGGAATAGGACCATCAGAATTAACCATAAATTCCTTAATAGAAAAAGTAAAAAACAATACCGTAGATGAAATTATTTTTGCACTAAGTGCAACTATGGAAGGCGACACCACCAACTTTTATATTTTTAAACAAATAGAAAATATTGATGTTATCGTTTCTGCAATTTCCAGAGGAATATCTGTAGGCAACGAATTACAATATGCCGATGAGGTAACACTTGGTCGCTCAATATTACATCGAATACCTTTTGAGCAAAGTTTAAAAGGATAAATTTATGCAATTATCCGTAATCATATTAAATTATAATGTACGTTACTTTTTAGAGTTATGTGTAAAAAGCGTACAAGCAGCAATTACCACAATTGATGCCGAAATTATAGTGATAGATAACAACTCATCAGACAACAGTTGTCAAATGATTTCGGAACTATTTCCAAACGTAACGTTACTTCAAAACAAAAATAACGTAGGGTTTTCTAAAGCAAATAATCAAGCAGTTGCAATAGCAAAAGGAAAATATGTTTGTATTTTAAACCCCGATACTGTTGTAGCAGAAGATACGTTTATACAACTATTAAACTTCGCAAAAACAAAAAATAACTTAGGAATTATAGGCTGTAAATTAATTGATGGATCGGGCGCTTTTTTACCCGAAAGTAAACGAAATGTGCCTACACCTAATATTGCAATACAAAAAATTATTGGTTTTTCAAAATCGTACTATGCCAACCATTTACAAGAAAATGAAATTGGAAAGGCAACTGTTTTTGTTGGTGCGTTTATGTTGCTAAAACGAAATGTATATCAAAAAAATAAAGGTTTTGACGAGGACTTTTTTATGTACGGAGAAGACATTGATTTATCCTTCAGAATAGCACAAAAAGGTTACGACAACTACTATTACGGAGCAACAACTGTAATTCATTACAAAGGAGAAAGCACCTTAAAAAACGTACAATATGCAACTCGTTTTTACGGAGCAATGCAATTATTTTATCAAAAACATTTTAAAAAAAACAGCCTATTTGATGCCTTCGTTTTTTTAGGTACAAAAATTTTATTTCTACTACCAAAACGGACTATAAAAAAGAATAAAAAAGAAATACTTGTACTGAATAACAATGAACTTTCTTTTAAGGAAATTATTAAAACTATTGAAAAACAAAAATATCAATACAAAATTATACCAAAAGATAGCGCCTTTAGCATAAGCAGTAATAGCTCGGAAAATAGAGGAAAAGTGTTGCATTTTAAATGTAAAATTTAAAAAGAATTTATTTTTACAGCAAAAAATAATATTAAGTTTTGTTTGCTTGCAACTACAATAAAAACCCTCGTTGCCTTTTTGCTTCAAAAATTAAAATTCCTACAGCAACAGATACATTCATGGAATCTATTTGCCCTTCCATAGGTATATTTATATTTTTTATAGCAACATTACACCATTTTTCCGTTAAACCTGTTGCTTCTGTTCCTACTACAATTGCAGTAGCTTTTGTATAATTTTCTAAATGATAACCATTACTGTTTTGTAAAGTTGCTGTATAAATGTTTACGTTTTGTTCTTTTAAAAAAGTAATAATTTCTTCAGTAGTTCCTGTAGCTACGGTATTGGTAAACACGCAACCTACACTAGAGCGGATAATGTTAGGATTGTATAAATCGGTTTTTGGGTTGGCAATAATTACCGCATCTATATTAGCTGCATCTGCAGTACGTAAAATAGCGCCAATGTTTCCTGGTTTTTCAGGAGCTTCTGCAACTAAAAT
>CAZWNY010000078.1:0-6742 GCA_964635575.1 uncultured Kordia sp.
ATTATTTATCGCAACACCAGTAATGTTTGATACGGTAGGTAAAAAAGAATTAGAACCAGAAAAAAACGAAGAAACAATTGTAACTTAGTTTTTAAAGTTAATTATAATAAAAAAATCCGAAGTATAAATTACTTCGGATTTTTTTATTATAATTTTTTATTTTTCAATGATAAATCATTTTAAAAAGAAACCTGTTGTTATACCTGAGTTATTTTTCTTAAGCCTTTTCTTTCTTAGGTGCAAAAAAAAAAACTTCACACTCTCTGTGATGACTAAAAATTATAGGTATCTAATAGTTTATCTTATGCGTCCAATCAAATATTGTTATTTGTTTTAAGAGAAATTAACGTAAAGTCTGTTTCCCTAAAAGAAAACAAACTTTACGGATTTACAAACTCAATAGTCCAACTAATTGAATTTTTGTATTCGTTTTACGTGCAATAAATTAATAGGATTAATACCTAAACCATGTATGTTTTTACGAGAAAACCGAATTACTTGATCATAGTATAGAGGGATAATAGGTGCTTTTGCAATAATTATACTATCCATTTTTTGATAATAAAGATGTCTTTTTTGTAAATCAGTTTCTTTTAAAGCGGTTTCATACCATACATCATAATTTTCGTTTTTAAAATGGGTGTAATTTGGTCCGTTTGGAGTAAAATTTTTACTATAAAATAGCGATAAATAATTTTCTGCATCTGGATAATCGGCAATCCAACTGGCTCTAAATAAAGGTAATTTACCTGTTGCTTTTTCTTCTCTTAAAGTTGATGAGGTTAGTAAATCAATTTTTACTAACAAACCTATTTTTTGTAATTCGCGCTGTATGTATTCACATAAATCAACATATAAGCTATTGGTTGCAATCGTAATTTTTGGTTGAGTAATTCCAGTTTCTTTTTTAAATTGATTAACTAAAGCTATTGCTTTTTTTAGTTGATAAGTATAACCTTTCAAGTTATTAAATGAAGGAAGCCCTTTCGGAATAAATCCGTTTTCGGCAGGTGTTCCAATACCATTTCGTAAATAAGTAATCATTTTTTGACGATCAAACCCATAGTTTATCGCCTTTCTAATTAATTCGCTTTGTATTTCAGGTTGATTGGTTTCCATATAAAAACCTAAATACTCGGTATTTAAATAATCACCAGAAACCATAGTAACTGTTGCTTTATATTTATCTCTAAGCTCACCATCAGCAGTTAGTAATTCATCTTTGTAAGAAGGAGCTAAACCCGAAATAAAATCAAATTTACCTTGAGAAAATTGTAAAAATTCACTCTGTTTATCAATTAAAAAGGAAATGGCAACAGCTTCTAAGTAGGGTAATTTATTACCTAAACTATCTATTTCATGATAATTTTCATTTTTTCGAAATATCAATTTGGTGTTTTCTTTCCATTTTTTAAAATAAAAAGGTCCTGTTCCTATTGGGTGCGCTCTAAAACCGTTTCCATAAAAATCAATAATTTTTTTAGGAACAACAGAACAATACTTCATACTTAATAATCCTAAAAATGCAGGGAAAGGTTGTTTTAATTGAATGCTAAAAACAGTATCGTTTACGGCTTTAAAATTAGCTACTTGTTGTAAAACCCATCTTCCTGGAGAAGCTATTTTAGGGTCTAATAATCTATTAAAAGAATACTCAAAATCATGTGCAGTTACCTTTTTGGTATTGTTTTTAAATTGTGAATGTGGATGAAAAAAAACATCGTTTCTTAAGGTAAACGTATATGTTTTAGCATCGGAACTAATGTTCCATTTTTTCGCAACATCGGGTTGTATATTTAGGTTGTCGTCTAACTGTACCAATCCGTTAAAAAGCTGATTGCATGCCCAAATGTTAGCTTTGTCTTTTGCAAAAGCAGGATCTAAACTACTAATGTTTTTATACTCATTATACCTAAAAACATCAGTATCCGAAAATTTACTTTTAGTTTTTGAGCATGATGTTAACTGTACAAAGCATAGGCTTAACCCTATAATTTTAAGGAATGATATGTGTGTGTTAAAAATCAATTTAAAGTTATTTTATATAAACGGTCTAGCCATTTTGTTTTTTTTAATACAATTCACTAAATTTAGCACATCTTATTCATACGTTTTAATGCCACTACCCGTATAAGTCATTATTTTTAACATGCGTTTCATAAAAAAAGATTAACAACCGTTGTTTTAGAGCTTTAATAATAAGCCGTTCAGTTTTAAAAATTATTAATACAGTTTTATAAGTAGCAAATAAACAAATAAAGGAATAAACAAATAAACTATTTGTCTTAAATTTGTATCCGATAAATGTACGAGAATGAATCCACAAAAAAAAGTAGCATTTTATACCTTAGGTTGTAAGCTAAATTTTTCAGAAACATCTACCATTGCAAGAAATTTCACAAAAGAAGGTTTTGAGCGAGTAGAATTTTCTGAATTTGCAAACATTTATGTAATTAATACATGCTCGGTTACTGAAAATGCAGATAAACGTTTTAAAAACATTGTAAAACAAGCACAAAAAATAAACGAAAATGCTTTTTTGGTGGCGGTAGGTTGTTATGCACAATTAAAACCAGAGGAATTGGCAGATGTAAATGGAGTAGATTTAGTGTTAGGTGCTACCGAAAAATTTAATATTACGCAATACATAAATGATTTAACAAAAAATGACCAAGGAAAAGTACACTCTTGCGAAATTGAAGAGGCTAATTTTTATGTAGGAAGTTACTCTGTTGGCGACCGTACTCGAGCATTTTTAAAAGTGCAAGATGGTTGCGATTATAAATGTACCTATTGCACAATTCCTTTAGCAAGAGGTATTTCTCGTAGCGATACCTTGCAAAATGTACTTAAAAATGCCAAAGAAATTGCGAACCAAAATATAAAAGAAATTGTATTAACAGGCGTAAATATTGGGGACTATGGAAAAGGTGAGTTTGGTAATAAAAAACACGAGCATACTTTTTTAGAGCTTGTAAAAGCGTTAGATGAAGTAGAAGGGATTCACCGTATTCGAATATCGTCTATAGAACCTAACTTATTAAAAAATAAAACGATTGATTTTGTAGCAAATTCTAAAAATTTTGTACCACATTTTCACATTCCATTACAGTCAGGTTCCGATAATTTATTAAAGTTAATGAAACGTAGATATTTAACCAATACGTACATAAATAGGGTTACTAAAATAAAAGAAACATTGCCAAATGCTTGTATTGGAGTAGATGTTATTGTTGGTTTTCCAGGAGAAACAGATGAAGAGTTTTTAAAAACCTACAAACTATTGGTCGATTTAGAGGTTTCTTATTTACACGTATTTACCTATTCTGAAAGAGAAAACACAGAAGCAGTAAAAATGAACGGAATTGTGCCATTAAATGTACGTAAAAAACGAAGTAAAATGTTACGTGGCTTGTCGGCAAAAAAAAGAAACGCATTTTATGAAACACAACTAGGAAACACACTAACCGTTTTGTTTGAAGATGAAAATAAAAAAGGATATATACAAGGATTTACAGAAAATTACGTAAAAGTAAAAACCCCTTGGAACCCTGAATTAGTAAACACATTACAAAAAGTAAAATTAACTACAATAGATGAAGATGGATTGGTAAGGTTTACATTTTTAAGTAGTTAGGGTTTTTTTTTGTCTCAAAAAAATCAATTTATTTAAAATTATTTTATCGAAAAAATGATATAATTGTACTGAAAAAAACAACATCAAAAACAAAAAAGCTCTCAAGAAAAACTAATTCTTGAGAGCTTTTTATTTAATTATTTTGAGTTTATTTATGAAAAGAGCCTATAAAAACAAAAAATCAATTTCTTTTAGACTTTTTATACATCAAAATGGTATTAATTAAAATAAATTCCTCCAGGAATAACTCCTACCGTAATGGTTTGAATTTCTGAATTATCAGATAAGTCAAATATTTTTAATGTTCCAGGATCTACATAATTCCCAGCATCTGTAGTATATAATTTACCGTTATTAGCTTCCATTGCGTATGTTGTTGCTGTTAAAATAGCTGTTGTAGGTAAAATGGTTGCTGTTTCGTTCATAGCATATACTGATCCGTCCATTGCGTAATATAACATACCGTTATCCATCGTTAACTCATCAGGATGTTCGGTTGTTGCAAAATTTAAGGTAGTTGTTACGGTATCTGTCGTAGTGTCAATTAGTATAAGTTTCCCTGCTGTTTCTGTACCTGTCCAAGATGGTTTACCTGCACAAACTACCCATAAGTTATTTGCTGAATCTACAACCATTTCATCAGGAAGATCACCTACTGAAATTGTTGTTACACTATTATCCGAAGCAATTACAGATATTGTGTTTCCTTGACCAAAACCTCCTTTGTGGGAAAGATATATTTTGCCGTTTACAACTGTAATTTGCTCTGGTCCTTCTGTAACTGGTATTGTTGAAGTAACCGTATTTAAAACTAAATCAACAACAGCTATAAAATCATCTGTACTATCTACGCCATCTCCCCAGTTTGTTACATATCCTTTACCGTTTGCAAATGTAATATAACGTGGGTTGTCTAAACCTATATCAATAGTTGCTATAGATACAAAAGTATTTTTATTTACAACCTCTATTTTGTCCGATCCGTTTACTACAATGTACGCCAAATCATTATAAAATGCCATGCTTTGAGCTGTGTCTCCTAAAGGACTACTATTAACCGCTGTAAAAATGTCATTTTCAGTAGTAGAATAATCATTCGATATAAATGATGCACTTGCGTTACCTGAACCAAATCCTCCTTCATTAATAAGTAATAATCCGTTTTCATAAACCCCTGGAACTGTTGGGATAAATTTTACTCCTTCATCATCTGTACAAGAAGTAAATGTAATTGCTGTGGCAAAAAGCCCTAAAATTAAATGTTTTGTTTTCATTTTTTTGTTTTTGTTTAATTGTATTTATAATTTATGGTTATTAAAAAATTTCTGTTCGGCATTGGACGAGATAACATAATCTCGTATTTTTTATTAAAAATATTATTTGCTTGCGCACTTATTATTAATTTTTTCTTTTTTTGTAAAGATAACTTATAGGATATTGTAGTATTTGCAACTGAATATGCTAACAAACTATTTTCATTATTTGTATTTGTAAACACATCGTCTGTAAACACATTTGTATAACTGAGTGCTAATTTTTTATATTGATATTGCAAAGTACCTGTAATTTTTTGCAACGGCACATATATTAATTGTTTATTTGTTTGTTGATCTATTGCTTTGGTAAAACCGTAAGTAGATACTAAATTAATTTGATGTTTTTGATAATTAAATTGGGTTTGTAAAGAAGCTTCTGCTCCCCAATTTTTTACATGTAGAATGTTTTGAGGTTGCCAAATTCCGTTATTATTTGGTAACCATTTTATCATATCCTTAGTGTCTATATAAAACGTAGCTACTTGAATCCTCGTTTTTTTATAGGTAAAAAACTGATTAAAAGAAGCTTGGTAAGAGGTTTCGGGTAACAAATTAAGGTTCCCTAAGCCGTTCCAATACAAATCGTTATAGGTTGGTATCCTAAAGTTTTTAGAAGCATCAATCCCTATTTTATAAGTTTTAAGTACTAGGTAGGTTACATTTAATGATCCAATCAATGGTATTTTATATAAATTGGTAGCTTCTTTTCTGGCAGTTATGGTGTATTTTAATTTAGTAAATGGTTGATGTGTAATCGATACAATACCAGCAATAGTTTTTCGAGTATTGTTTCCAATATTGTCGCCTTTGCCTGTTATTAAGTTTGCATCGGTAGCTATTTTTATTTTTAAATTATTTTTTAACTTATAATCGGAATCAGCATTTAGAACATAAGTATTTACGTTACTTCCGCTGCCAAAATGTTTTTTTCGTTTGTTTTCATAATAGATAAATTTTTCTTTTAAATTAGCAACTCTTACATTGTAAATTGCATTTTTAGCGGTATGTGTCCAGGCAATTTGCAGACGTATATTTTCATTATCTAATCTGCTTTTAGATTTTGCTGTAAGTGTTCTGGATAAGTTTCTTTTATTTGTAAAATAGCTAAAATATGATTTTAAGATATGATTTTTTTTTAATTTATGAGCAGTATTAAATCCTCCAGAAAAATTTTCTATTTCGCCATTTTCATTAAATAAATTGGTACCTAAAAAAGGATATTTATTTTCGGCTTGTTGATGTCGTGCATATCCGTTAAAATAACTGACTGTATTTGATAATGTAAAATCGGCAGCATTAATGTAATTATCATAACTTCCTAAAATAGATTGAATACTGGCTTGAAAGTCTTTTTTAAACGAAAATTGATGTTGTAAATGTACGCTTCCACCAATAGCTCCGCTACCATAAAAGGAACTTCCGCCACCACTTTTTACGGTAACAGTATTAAAGCCATTCATTCCTAAGTTGTTAAAATCGGTTTGCCCAGTTGTTTGTGAGTTAATATTGATTCCGTTCCAAATTACTGCGGTTTGTGATGCATTTGTGCCTCTAAAAGAGACAGAGCTGACCATTCCTAAACCATGTTCTTTAAAATATAATGAAGTGTTGTTGCGTAGTAAACTGGTAAATGATTCGGAATTTTTTCGTAAAACAGAATCCGTTATTTTTAATGTAAAAGTTTCTTTTGTTAGTGATAAACGCACATCAGAAATTTCAATTATGGGTAATTTCAAAATTGAATCTTGTTGCGAAAATGCAAACGCATTTACGAATAGTAAAACGATAT
>CAZWNY010000079.1:0-6675 GCA_964635575.1 uncultured Kordia sp.
CATTCTACCAATCTTTTGGCTTTTTCAAGCACAATATTAGCAACACGAACGTGTTTATCTGCAGGTTCATCAAAAGTAGAAGCAACAACTTCACCTTTAACATTACGTTGCATATCTGTAACTTCTTCAGGACGCTCATCAATTAATAAAATAATTTGATATACTTCTGGATGATTCTCAGAAATAGCATTTGCTATATCTTTTAAAAGGATTGTTTTACCCGTTTTTGGTTGCGAAACAATCATACCACGTTGTCCTTTTCCAATTGGAGAGAACAAATCAATAATACGTGTAGATAATACTTTTGTTTCTAAGTTTAATTTTTCGTCTGGAAACAATGGTTTTAAATGTTCAAAAGCAACACGGTCACGCACCACATTTGGGTTTAATCCATTTATTTTTGATACTCTAATTAATGGAAAATACTTTTCACCTTCTTTTGGCGGACGTACATTTCCTAATACTGTATCTCCAGTTTTTAAGCCAAATAATTTAATTTGAGATTGCGATACATAAATATCATCTGGTGATGATAAATAGTTGTAATCAGATGATCTTAAAAAACCATAACCATCAGGCATAATTTCTAAAACACCTTCACTTTCAATAATTCCGTCAAATTCATAATCTGGGTCTCTGTAACGATTTCCAGGTTTTTTTTGCTGCGGAAGTTTTTGATCTTTGTGCTGGGGCTTTTTGTTTTTAGAATGATCTTGCTTTTGTAGCTGATTTTCTTTTTTCTGTGGTTGATTTTCCTGTTTAGGATTTTCGATTTTTTGTGGCTGCGTTGTCTTTTCAGCAACAGGTGTTACTTCTGTTTTTACTTCCGTAGAAACATTTTTAGTTTCTTTAACTGCTGGTTTTGTTTGTTTAGCAACCTCTTTTTGTTGAGGTTCTTTTGTTTCCAAAACAGCTACAGGAGCGCTTTCTTTTTTAGGTTTCGAAATACGTTTACGTTTCGATTTGTCAACAGGTTTTTTCGGCTCAGAAGCTTGTTTTGTAGGGTTTGCTGCTTGGTGATCAAGAATTTGATACACTAAGTCTAATTTTTTTAATTGACTAAATTTTGGAAGCCCAATTTCTTTAGCAATTTTCTGCAAATCTGCAAGGGGTTTATCCTTGAGTTGTGAGATTTCTAACATTATGTAAGATTATGATTTAATTTTTTTTCTGAATATAGAAAAATTGTAAAAATGTATTGTTTGTGATTATTGAATTTAAATTGCTGTGTTGCAATTCTCTATAGAATAGATGACAAATATAGCAAATAAAATGAATATTAAAATTTTTATCCTATAAAAGATTAGTTTACTTTTGCTATCCGTAGAGAATTATATGATTCAACGTATTCAAACTGTTTATTTAGTACTCGCTGTATTTGTTTCTAGTATGTTACCTTTTTTTCTAAATTTATGGGAAAACCTGGTAAGTATTAACGTGTATGCGTTTGACTTGATAAATAGAGAGCACTTGGATTTGAAAAGCATTCCAATATTATTTGGAATATCTTCTGTGGTGTCCTTAATAACTATTTTTAAATTTAAAAATAGAAAAACACAGTTTGTTTTAGGGCGTATTAATATTTTGATCAACTTTTTTATATTGGGATTACTTGTATATCATTTACAAAGTTTATCTGGAGAAATTTTTATTTCTGAGAAGGGTATTGGGTCAATTCTTCCATTAATTGCTATTGTTTTGCTAGTCATGGCGAACCGGGCAATTAAAAAAGATGAGGACCTTGTAAAATCTGTAGATAGATTGCGGTAGTACTAATGTCTTAGTATATTTAGTGAGAAAAATCCATCCTATTATTTAGGGTGGATTTTTTATTGTAACTAATAACAACAACAAAAATTCGCCCAACTCACGGAAAACCGTGAGACGCAAGTATCACGGTTTTCCGTGATTGTTTCGTGTTAGAGTTTAAAATATCTTTGAAAAAGATAAACGTTCCTACTCCAGAGTTAGATTAACCTCTTTTTTCTAACTCAATAATTTCTAAATCTTTAATGGTATCATTATCAATAGTAAAGCGTAACATAGTTCTAACCTGATGAAAACCGTGTTTGCCAACCGCACCAGGATTTAAATGTAGTAAATCTAGTTTTTTATCAAACTGAACTTTTAAAATATGCGAATGTCCGCTAATAAATAATTTAGGTGGATTATTTTTGATTTCTTCTCTAATTCTTAGGTCGTATCTATTCGGGTAACCGCCAATATGGGTAATCCAAACATCCACATTTTCACACATAAAACGATTGTTGAGCGGAAACTCTAATCTAATTTCACTACTATCAATATTTCCATAAACAGCGCGTAAAGGTTTTAATTTTTTGATAGCATCTGTTATTTTTAGATTTCCAATATCACCTGCATGCCAAACTTCATCAGTAAGTTTCACATATTTTAAAATTTTATCATCAATAAAACTATGAGTGTCGGAAAGCAATAAAATCTTTTTCATTCAATAAAAAATCAATCTAAAATACTGATGTATATTTGTTATCACAAAAGTAAGCATTAACGTGAGATATTTTTTAGAACTTTCATATAAAGGAACCAATTATCATGGTTGGCAATATCAACCGAATGCAATTTCTATTCAAGAAAAAATAAATGAAGCGCTCACAAAAATTCTAAAAACGAGCATTAATGTAATGGGAGCAGGAAGAACTGATGCTGGCGTACACGCATCGCAAATGTTTGCCCATTTTGATATAGAAAATGAATTTAATTGTGATGAAACTTTATTTAAACTGAATTCTTTTTTGCCCGATGATATTGTAGTTTATAAGATTTTTAGCGTCAATGATAAAGCACATACGCGGTTTGATGCGCTGAGTAGAAGTTATGAATATAGAATTTATATGGGTAGAAATCCGTTTTTATTAGAAACAACTTGGCAGTTTTATCACAAAAAACTAGATGTTAAAAAAATGAATGAAGCGGCTTCTTTGTTGCTGAATTATAAAGATTTTAAGTGTTTTTCAAAAGCAAAAACCGACGTAAAAACCTATAATTGCGACATTACAAATGCTGAATGGAAGCTAAATGATAATATATTGGTGTTTTACATTACTGCCGATCGTTTTTTACGGAATATGGTACGTGCAATTGTCGGTACTTTAGTGAGTGTTGGCTTACATAAAACAACCCTTGAAGCGTTTAAAGAAATAATAGAGAGTAGAGATAGAACGAAAGCGGGAGTTTCAGTGCCCGCTAAAGCATTATTTTTGACAGAAATAAAATACCCAGAAGCAACATTTAAAAATGAGTAACAATACAGGGAAAGCATTTGATTTAAAAATATTTAGAAGGTTAATGGGCTTTGTTGGAATCTATAAACAACAATTTCTTTTAGCCTCAATTGCTGCAGTATTATTAGCATTATTTGCCGTTGCTCGCCCAAAGTTATTGCAATATATTATAGATACTTTTTTTGAATCGAAACAGCAAGAAGGGTTTTTAAATTACGTGTTATTAATGGGAGTTATTCTTTTAGGAGAAGTGCTCATTCGATTTGTTTTTATATACGTTGCTAATAAATTAGGCTATAGTATTATAAAAGATATGCGTATGAAATTGTACAAACATATGCTTAGATTTAAGATGTCTTATTTTGATACTTCGTCGGTTGGAAAACTAGTAACACGTGCTGTAACTGACATCGAGCAAATTGCAAATTTTTTTGGACAAGGGTTTTTTATGATTATTGCAGATTTGCTAACAATGATTGCAGTAGTTATTATGATGTTTGTTTTAAGTTGGAAGTTAGCGTTAATAACCTTGGTTGTATTGCCAATTGTTTTATATGCTACCAAACTATTTCAAATTGCAATGAAAGCATCGTTTAAAGAAATTCGTGCACAGGCAGCAAATTTAAACGGATTTGTTCAAGAGCGAGTTACTGGAATGAAGATTGTTCAGTTGTTTAATCGTGAAAAATTGGAGTATGATAATTTTGCTGAAATTAATAATAAGCATAAAAAAGCATGGATAAAAACGGTGCTTTATTATTCTATATTTTTTCCAATTGCTGAAATTTTAACTTCAATAACTGTTGGTATTATTGTTTGGTATGGCGGTTTACAAATTATGGTTGAAGGTAGCGAAATTACAGCGGGTATGGTTTTTGCCTTTATTATGATGTCGGAAATGCTATTTAGACCTTTGCGTCAAATTGCTGATAAGTTTAACACGTTGCAAATGGGAATGGTAGCAGGAGATCGTGTTTTTGAAATATTTGATACTGAAAGTAATATTGATGCTCGGGGAGAAATAGATTCAACAGAATTAAAAGGGAATATATTATTTAATAATGTTCATTTTAGTTACAATCAAAAAGAAGAAGTTTTAAGAGGTATTACTTTTGAAGTAAAGTCAGGAGAAACGGTGGCAATTGTTGGCGCAACAGGTGCTGGAAAATCAACCATCATTAATTTAATCAACCGGTTTTATGATATAAATTCTGGAAGTATTATTATTGATAATAGAAATATTAAAGAATATACGCTGCAAAGTTTACGATCAAATGTGGCAATAGTTTTACAAGATGTTTTCTTGTTTTCTAACACTATTTTGAAGAATATTATTTTGGATAAAGATATTTCTTTAGAAGAAGTGAAACAAGCAGCAAAGAAAATTGGTATTCACGATTTTATAATGAGTTTGCCTAAAAACTATCATTATAATGTAAAAGAGCGTGGCGTAATGTTATCATCTGGTCAACGACAGTTAATCGCTTTTTTGCGCGCTTATGTTAGCAAGCCAAGTGTTTTAATTTTAGATGAAGCAACTTCTTCAATAGATTCTCATTCAGAACAATTAATACAAGATGCAACTGATAAAATCACACAAAATCAAACATCAATCATAATTGCACACCGTTTAACAACGATTAAAAAAGCTGATAAAATAATTGTGATGGATAAAGGGTTAATTGTTGAGCAAGGAACTCATTTAGAATTGTTAAAAAATAAAGGCTACTACAATAATTTATACGAAATGCAATTTAAAACTGCGAAAGCAAGTTAAGTCAAATCGTTTTTTAAAGTCTCTATTAAACTGAATTGATTTTCGTAGAAAACAAACTCCCCATCTTTTATATAAGATATTTTCCCGGTTTCTTCTGAAACTACTAAACAAACAGCATCTGATTTTTCTGATATTCCAATGGCGGCTCTATGTCGCAGACCAAAACGAGTAGGAATATCTTCCTTATCAGATAAAGGTAAAATAATACGTGTAGCAACTATCATATTATCTTTTATAATGATGGCGCCATCATGTAGCGGACTGTTTTTGTAAAAGATACTTTCTAAAATTGGTTTATTTACTTCAGCATTCATACTATCACCAGTGGTTTTTACAAAATCTAATTTTTGAACTCGCTCTAAAACTATCAAAGCGCCAGTTTTAGTTTTCCCCATAGATTCGCATGTATTTACAATGGTATCAACATCAGTTTCAATATTAACTTCAGATTTTATAAAATTTAACTGTTTTAAAAAACTTCGTTTAGATTTGAAATTTGTGGTGCCAAGCATCAATAAAAATTTTCTAATTTCTTGTTGAAAAACAACAATTAATGCGATAACTCCGCCGCCCGTTAATGTTCCTAAAATGCCACTCAGCATTTCCATTTTTAAAGCTTCAGTAATTTTCCAGATTAAAAAGATGATAGCAATCCCAATGAATATATTAATGGCAATTGTTCCGCGAAGTAATTTATAAATGTAATAAAGTAGTATTGCGACTAGAACTACATCAAGTACATCAAGAAAAGAATAATCTAAAAAGTCTAACATTCGTTGTTTTTTGTAAATGTAATAAAATTAATTCGAAGAAATTTGTTGTGTAATTTTTATGCACTCCATTGCTTCTTTTACATCATGTACTCTTAAAATAGCACTTCCTTTTTGCAGAGCAATTGTATTTGCTACCGATGTGGCATTCAATGCTTCTTCTGTATTAGAATCAAGTAATTTATAAAGCATAGATTTACGAGATACGCCAGTTAAAATAGGCAATTGAAATTGTTTTAATAGTTCTATATTTTTCAACAACTCATAATTGTGTTCCAGTGTTTTTCCAAAGCCAAACCCTACATCTAAAATAATATCATTCACTTTTTCCTTTCTAAGTAATTGTACTTTTTCAGCAAAATAACTTAAAACATCACGCGTTACATTTTCATAAGTAGGGTTTTTCTGCATGTTTTGAGGCGTTCCTTTGATGTGCATTAAAACATAAGGCACGTTTAATTCGCCAATTGTTTTAAACATATTTGTATCTAAACTTCCGCCGGAAATATCATTAATCATACAGGCTCCAGATTCAATACTCTTTTTTGCAATTGCACTTCTAAACGTATCAACAGAAATTAAAATAGTTGGAAAATTTTTAACTAGAATTTCAATAGTTGGTAGTAATCTGTTTAATTCTTCGTTTTCAGAAATATGTACAGTATTTGGGCGCGAAGAATACGCACCAACATCAATAAAAGTAGCACCTTCTGAGAGCATTTTTTCTGTTTGTAATAAAATACTGCCATCTGAAGAAAATTTCCCGCCATCATAAAAAGAATCAGGAGTAATATTTAGAATCCCCATTACTTTAGGAATTGAAACATCTATTAATTTTCCGTTGCAGTTTATAGTCATTTTTTTA
>CAZWNY010000080.1:0-3813 GCA_964635575.1 uncultured Kordia sp.
AACCATACAATATACTCATCACAAGTTTCCAGACAAACGTAGTTTTTTATAATCATTAGCGTTATTGAATTTTAATATCAATTTCGAGTTACTTTTAATTTGCATTTTTCAATTTTCGTATTAAAAGCTAATAATTTGGCAGCCGCATCAAAAGGAGATATATTTCCTGTTTCTACTTTTTGGATTAGTATAATTAATTGTTTGGCAACTTCTGGTTTACTGTAAAAATTAGTTTTTAACTGGTCTTCAATAGTTTGCAATAACCAAAATTTATTTTGAGAAGCCCTTCGTTTTTCAAAAAAAGTGTTTTTTTTAGTTACTTCTAAATAAGATGTAATAATACGCCAAACATTATTGATGTTTTCGTTTTTTAAAGCGCTACATGTAGTTACTTTCGGAATCCAACCATTTTCCGCATGTGGATACATTTGCAATGCACGGTTAAATTCTATTTTTGCTAATTCGGTTTGTCTAATATTATCGCCATCTGCTTTATTAATTACAATTGCATCTGCCATTTCTATAATACCACGTTTTATGCCTTGTAATTGATCTCCTGCTCCTGCTAATTTGAGTAATAAAAAAAAATCGACCATTGAGTGTACTATCGTTTCACTTTGCCCAACACCTACGGTTTCAACAATAATGGTATCATAACCTGCTGCTTCACATAGCATAATGGTTTCTCGTGTTTTACGAGCTACTCCACCTAAAGAGCTTCCTGACGGACTTGGGCGAATAAATGCGTTTTTGTTACGTACCAATTCTTCCATACGGGTTTTATCGCCTAAAATACTTCCTTTGGTAATTGTACTGCTAGGATCTATTGCTAAAACGGCTATTTTTTTATCTAAGCTAGTTAAATAGGTTCCAAACACTTCAATAAACGTACTTTTTCCTACTCCTGGAACGCCTGTTATTCCTATTCGGGTGGATTTAATTTTCGTAATTTCTAAACATTTTTTTAAAATTGCGTTTGCTTTTTTTTGATGTTTTGGATTTGTGCTTTCAATAAGCGTAATTGCTTTACTTAAAAACACATTGTTTCCTTTTTTAATTTCAGAAACATAACTATTAACACTAATTTCTTTTTTTTTTATTAGCGCATTTGGGTTTATCGACTTTGGTCTGTCCACTCCTTTGTTTTCTGACAAAGCAGACTCTCGATGGATTTTATGTATATCGTATTTTTTCAAAAAAATTATTTTTTATAGAAGGGTATAAAATAACTTACCGTATAACCAAAACCTGCACCCCAATTACTGTCGGTATATGTTTGTCCAAAACCTGGCACGTATAGGTTTTCAAACCCATAAGGATTGGTATTGCTAACCATTCGCTTTAGTTGAATATTTAATCCTAAGTATAAATCATTCCATACTTCTACTTTTATTCCTACAATTAATTCTACCCAATGAGATGAGTTGGCTTCAAACTCAAATGGAGTATTTACCGATAAATTTTCGCCCCAATATAAGTCCGTATTATAAACATTATACCTATTTAACGTTTGTTTATGGTTGCTTACAGCATATCTAAACCCTGCGTATATCATGTTATTCATATCCAACCAATTTTCATACATATTATAATCTACACCTAATTTAAAATAAGTGCCGTTAGCATTAAAGTTTATTTGAGTTTCATTCATTGTTCTGTTTTCCATCCCTATTTCTAGAGCTATGTAATATCGTTTGTTTAGTTTATAATCTGCATTTATTTCAAAAGTAGTATATTCATCAATAATTCCTGTTTTTACCACTTTCGATAAATCAGCACCAATTCGCAATCCAAATTGATGTGTTTTAGTACTGTCTTTTAGGGCTTTATTGTTGTTTTCGTGTTGTGCAAAACTCCCTATGCACAATAACATATTAATGATAAATATATACGTGCGCATTGTTTTGATTTTCTATATTGGTAGTTAATAATGAGGTGTTTAAAATCCAATTATCCGTATCGGCTGTAAATCCAAAAGCTACATTTCTAAAAGTTGTTTTAAAACCACATGCTTTTGATATGTAGGTATTGGTTACAGTATAATTAATGATTATAACGTCTTCGTTTCCTGTTACAATATCGTCAGCCGTATCGTCTGGAGTACCATTGTCATCAACTGCATAGTTTTTTATTAGTTTAAATGAAGTATTGTTTTCTAATACTTTTAATGGTATTACAATAGAATCTCTTGTACTTTCTATCCCGTAAGTAAATGCGTTTCCTTCTCCAATAATTAATAAGTTAGTTACTGGCTTATTGCTTTGTGGTGGCGAAATATTCAAAAACCTAATAATTAAATGTGGGGTATTTGCTAAATCATCAATACAAATATCGTCTTTTTCGCAAGCAATAATTGTAGCTATAAGTAGTATTATAATTCCTATTTTTTTTTTCATTAATTTATTTCTTGAAAAATGAATATTTTTTTAGTTGGTATATTATCAAAAAACTATCTGCTTACAAAAATAGAAGAAACTATTTAAAATTAGCCTAAAAATTCATTAAGATTTGTTAATTTGCGACTTTTAATATGTTTTTTATTTTTATTTACTCGTTAAATAAAGAAGGAAACACTTACTTTATAAATTATACCAAAAAAATGGAATTAACATCACAACAAATAATTGATTTAGAAAATAAACATGGAGCGCATAACTATCATCCATTACCTGTAGTTTTAAAAAAAGGAAAAGGAGTTTATGTATGGGATGTAGAGGGTAAAAAATATTACGATTTTTTATCGGCATACTCTGCGGTAAACCAAGGACATTGCCATCCAAAAATTGTAAACGCAATGATGGAGCAAGCAAAAACATTGTCTTTAACCTCAAGAGCTTTTTATAATGACACGTTAGGAGTTTATGAAAAATTTGCAACCTCTTATTTTGGTTTTGATAAAATACTACCTATGAATACTGGTGCTGAAGCTGTAGAAACGGCATTAAAAATTTGTAGAAGATGGGCGTATGAAGTAAAAGGAATTGATGAAGGTAAAGCAGAAATTATTGTTTGTCAAGATAATTTTCATGGTCGAACAACAACAATTATTTCTTTTTCAAACGATCCAATAGCACGTAAAAACTTTGGTCCGTTTACAAACGGATTTATAAAAATTGAATATAACAACTTAAAGTCTTTAGAAAAAACTTTAATTGCCAATAAAAATATTGCAGGCTTTTTAGTAGAACCTATACAGGGAGAAGCAGGAGTTTACGTGCCTACAGAAGGGTATTTAACCGCTGCAAAAGCATTATGTGAAAAATACAATGTATTATTTATTGCAGACGAAGTGCAAACTGGTATTGCTCGTACTGGTAAATTATTAGCTGTAGATCATGAAAATGTAAAACCTGATATTTTAATTTTAGGGAAAGCAATTAGTGGTGGCGCATATCCTATTTCTGCGGTATTAGCTAATAATGCTATTATGAATGTAATTACTCCTGGTAGCCATGGCAGTACATTTGGAGGAAACCCAATTGCTGCAGTAGTTGCTGTAGCTGCATTGGAAATTGTAAAAGATGAAAAATTAGCCGAAAACGCACAGGTTTTAGGTGAATTATTCCGAAGTGAAATTAACAAATTTATTACAACCTGCAATCTTGTAAAGTTAGTACGTGGTAAAGGTTTGCTAAACGCTATTGTAATTAACGATACCGAAGATAGTGAAACTGCTTGGAATATTTGTTTAAAATTACGTGACAACGGTTTATTAGCTAAACCAACACATGGTAACATTATCCGTTTTGCGCCTCCATTAGTAATTACAAAAGAACAGTTGTTAGATTGTGTGTCGATAATTACTAAAACATT
>CAZWNY010000080.1:3913-6490 GCA_964635575.1 uncultured Kordia sp.
TAGTAATTACAAAAGAACAGTTGTTAGATTGTGTGTCGATAATTACTAAAACATTGGCTGATTTTAACTAAAAACATAAGTACGTGACAAAATTGAACGTTCTTGTATAATGTAATTAAATTCCTTATTATCAACATCTAGCAGGTTTTGAAACCTGTTAGATTTAAAAATGATGACCTAAAATAATTACTAAACTATTCCGAACTTTTAGTTTGTTTATTATTTGTTGTTGTTTTAGGTTTCCATTTATTTTTTAAATCAAAATAATTAAAATCTAATGCATGAGGTTGATTTTCAATAACTCCATCTATAAAAGAGTGCATTAAAATATCTTCTATATAAAAATCTTCTTTTTTATTTTTTGGAGTGTATTCTTCTTTTAATGATATATTAAATAAACTTGCGGTAGAGTTGTACCAAAACGCTCTCCAACCACTGCGTAGTTCTTTTATTAAATTAAATGCTGTTTTTCCTGTTTGACGATGAATTAATTTAACTAATATTTGTCCTTCAGTATGTGTAAACTTTTTTAACTTTTCCGAAAACTCTTCTTCTACATATTTTTGTACTTTTTTAGTGTGTCTTATTCGTTTTCTTTTAGATTTTATTTTTTGTAAATCCGTATTTAATGCGATTAGCTTATCTGCTGCCATTTTAGCATACGGATATACTTTACGAACCTTACGGCGTAATATTAAATACTTAATATATGCTTTACGATCGTTAAATTTTATTTTATTTAACAAAATCACATCATCTAAATTAATGGCCTCTTTGTACAAACTATCTCCTTTTACAATGTAATATTCTGTTACTAAGGTATCTATTTCTTTTTTTTGTAGTTTTTGTGCAACAATAGATGTTGTTAATAAAATGCTAAATAAATATAGGGTGTTTTTCATTAGATATTTATATAAACACATGCTAAAATCATACCAAAAAATTATTGGTTTCCTTTTTTATAATCGGCTAAAAATTTTGCTAAACCAATATTAGTTAGCGGATGATTTAATAGGCTTTCTATTGCTTTTAAAGGTCCTGTCATTACATCAGCTCCAATTTTTGCACAATCAATAATGTGCATCGTATGACGTACTGATGCTGCTAAAATTTGAGTTTGATATCCGTAGTTATCATATATTTGACGAATTTCCGCTACTAAATTTAATCCGTCTGTAGCCACATCGTCTAAACGCCCAATAAATGGCGAAACATAGGTTGCTCCTGCTTTTGCTGCTAGCAGCGCTTGACCTGCTGAAAATACTAAGGTTACATTTGTTTTTATTCCTTTACTTGAAAAGTATTTACAGGCTTTTATTCCATCTTTTATCATGGGTAATTTTACTACTATTTGTGAATTTAAAGCTGCAAGTTCTTCCCCTTGTTTTATCATTCCTTCATAATCAGTTGCAATTACCTCTGCGCTTACATCACCTTCTACTATTTCGCAAATTGCTTTGTAGTGATTTAATATGTTTTGTGCGCCTGTAATTCCTTCTTTTGCCATTAATGATGGGTTTGTGGTTACTCCATCTAACACACCTAATGCTTCTGCTTCTTTAATTTGTGCTAAGTTTGCAGTATCGATAAAAAATTTCATAATCTGTTTATTTTTAAGGTTTTAGTATATACTATTGCTATATTACAGTTTATAATGTTTTAATAATAGTTTTTCGTAAATTTTATCTGGCAAAATTCGTTTTAAAACTATAGAAAATTTTTGCATAAACGCACCTATTTTATAATGTATTTTAGGTTTTTTTGTGTTTATAATTTTATAAATCGCATTTGCCATTTCTTGCGGATTATTTCCTTTATTTACATGCTCGTTCATTAATTTTAAAGTATCGCTATACGGTTTTTTATAAGGTGAGTTTTTTAATACTGGTGAATGAAATCGTCCATTTGCTATATTAGTTGCAAAATCTCCTGGAGCTACATTGGTCATTTGAATATTAAAATCTTTTATTTCCATTCGGAATGCTTCTGTAATTAACTCTAATGTTCCTTTTGTAGCAGCGTAAATTCCTCTATACGGCAATCCCATATAACCTGCAATAGAAGTTATATTAATAATTAGTCCGCTCTTTTGTTTTCGCATTTGTGGCAATACTGATTTTATAACGTCTATTGGTCCAAAAACATTGGTTTGAAATGCTTTTTTAATTTCCGAATCGGGTGTTTCTTCTATTGGCCCTGTAATTCCGACTCCTGCATTATTAATTAAAACATCTAATCGTCCTTCTTTTTTTATAACTTTTTGTACTGCCTTTATAATAGTTGTATTGTCCGTTACATCTAATTCTATTAACTGAAATGGCAGTTTATCTGTTGTTTTACTTGGGTTTCTACTCGTTCCGTAAACTATATATCCTTTTTGAGTAAGATGTTTTGCTACGGATTTCCCTATTCCTGATGATCCTCCTGTTATTAAAACTACTTTAGGCATTTATTATTTTTTATAAGGTTTTTAAAAAATCATCAAGCTTAGTTTGCAATGTATTACTTGCCTCAATTAACGGTAAACGTACTGTTGTTTGGCAAAGGTTTAATGCTTTAAATAATGCTTTTATACCT
>CAZWNY010000081.1:0-5551 GCA_964635575.1 uncultured Kordia sp.
TTTCGGGTTAATCCGCTAAATTTAGTTCGTTTTACGGCAGATTTTTGAAAAACTTTACTAAATACATCTTGAGTAATTTCTTCCCAATCTTTTTTATTCATTTTTAAAAACTCGGGTTTAGGATAAAATAAAGGTTCATTATGTGGTTTTGAAAACCGATTCCAAGGGCAAACATCTTGGCAAATATCACAACCAAATATCCAATCGTTCATTTTTTCTTTAAATGCGACAGGTAAATTATCTTTTAACTCAATTGTCAAATAGCTAATGCATTTACTACCGTCAACAGTGTTATTGGGCAATATTGCTGTTGTTGGGCAAGCGTCTATACAACGTGTACAACTACCACAATGGTCGGTTGTTGGCATGTCATATTGCAAATTTAAATCGATAATTAATTCGGCTAAAAAAAAGAAAGAACCTTCTTGTTGTTTAATCATTAAGCTGTGTTTTCCTTCCCAAGCAATACCTGATTTTTTTGCCCAAGCACGCTCTAAAACAGGAGCAGAATCTACAAATGCTCTCCCTGAAACAGCTCCAATTTCTGCTTCTATAAAGTGTGTAAGTTCTTTTAATTTGGTTTTTATTACATGATGATAATCCTGCCCATATGCATATTTTGCTAACTGATACGAATCTTTTTTTTGTAATTGATCTGGATAATAATTATAACTTAATGATATTACCGATTTAGCGTTATGTACTAATTTTGTAGGGTCTAAACGTTTGTCAAAATGGTTTTCCATGTAGCTCATTTCTCCATGAAATCCCTTTTTTAACCAATTTTCAAGCTTTGGTGCTTCTTCTTCTAAAAAAGTTGCTTTACTAATACCACAATCTAAAAAGCCTAAACGTTTTGCTTCATCTTTTATTAATTTAGTGTATTTTTCCTGTGGATGTATCAATTATAATTTTTCTAAAAACCAATGTATGTATGTGCAGTTTTCGCATACATAACAGGATGCTGTTTTATTTGCCCAATCTAAACCTAACATAGACATTCCTGTTGTATTTAATTGAGCATCTCGTTGCGAAAACTTATCGTGCTCACAAACAACACATTTTAGTTTTTTTCCTTTTACGGTAACAGGTGTTGCTTTTTTTTCTTTTGAAAATAATCCCATAATAAAATAGTTTAAAGGTATAGTTTTGTATTCTTGTTTTTATAGAAACGTTGACGGCATTTTTTTGTTTTAAATTAACAATCTCGATTCAAGAGATACTTCCTAAAAAACTATTTTCAATGAAGGCAACCCTTTGTGAATAAAATTCTTATAACGAGGGATTAAAATAAACCTTCCTGAATATTAGGGTTTACTTTTCCTAAATGTTCATACGCTAATTTGGTAACTTCTCTACCACGTGGTGTGCGCATGATAAATCCTTTTTGGATTAAAAAAGGTTCATACACTTCTTCAATAGTTTCTGCAACTTCCGAAACTGCGGTGGCTAAGGTTGTAATTCCGACTGGACCGCCTTTAAATTTATCAATTAGTGTGGTTAGTATTCTATTATCCATTTCATCTAACCCATGTGCATCAACATTAAGTGCTTTTAAGGCAAATTTAGCTATTTTCATGTCAATACTTCCGTTGCCTTTTATTTGTGCAAAATCTCGAACTCTACGTAATAGTGAGTTTGCAATACGAGGTGTTCCTCTGCTTCTTCCTGCTATTTCTTTTGCGGAATCAAAATTAATAGGCATTTTTAATATTGCTGCACTACGTTGTACAATAGTAGTTAATAATTCTGTTTTATAATATTGTAATCTGCTTTGTATTCCAAAACGTGCTCGCATTGGCGAGGTTAATAAGCCCGAACGTGTAGTTGCACCTATTAAAGTAAATGGATTTAAATTAATTTGAACGGAACGTGCATTAGGACCAGACTCAATCATGATGTCTATTTTATAGTCTTCCATTGCTGAATATAAATACTCTTCTACAATAGGACTTAAACGGTGTATTTCATCAATAAAAAGAACATCACGTTCGTCTAAATTGGTTAATAAACCTGCTAAGTCTCCTGGTTTATCAAGCACAGGTCCTGAAGTTACTTTAATGCCTACGCCTAATTCATTTGCTAAAATATGAGCTAAGGTGGTTTTTCCTAATCCTGGAGGACCATGAAATAAGGTATGGTCTAGTGCTTCTTCTCTTAAGTTAGCGGCTTGTACAAATATTTGAAGATTTTCTAATATTTGATCTTGACCTGCAAAATCATCAAAAGAAAGCGGGCGCAATGCTCTATCAATGTCTGTTTCTTCGGTGTTAAAATTTTCGTTAGTAGGGTCAAGGTTTTCATTCATAATAACAAATATAAAGAAAGAAAAAATGGTATGCCAATTTAATTTTATAATGTCGCATAATTGAGTTAAAAATAAGATTATTTAGATTTCAATTTATAATATGCTCCAATATTTACGGACAATTGCTTTGCTTCTAAGTGTGCAAAAAAGGCACCGCCAAATGCTGCTGTAAACCCGTAGTTTGAATTTATTTCTTCTATCAGTTTAATTCCAAAACCCCCAAATTGTGCTGTATCGATGTTTAACATTGTTTCTAAATTTTGATTGGGAGTTGTTACGTTTCCGTCTGCAAAAGAATCGATAATATTTTTTTCCGACTTCAAAATTAAAGAACAGACCATTACTATATTTGTTTGTTTTTTAAAATTAAACCGATACTTGTTTGTATAAAAAAATTTCTTTTTCCTAAAGATAAAGATGGTATAAATGAGTAGGCATTAATTCCTGAAGAAAGTCCTGTAAGTGAATTGTATTTTGATGTTGGTATTTCAATTTGTAATTGTGTAGCTATTGCAAACTTTTTGTGTTGTATTTTTTTCTTATGGCAAAATTTAGATTGCCAAATGTGTTTAAATTACCTTCTTGAATAGTTGGTGTATGTGTGCTTTCTGTAACTGTTTTTTGAGCAGATAATCTTTTAAAAGGAACTGCGGTTATTATGGTAATTTCGTTTGTTAATCCGTATTCTGTATATATTTGTAAGGTTTGGTCGCTAATATATCTGCTGGTATATAAATCGCTTCCGTTTTGATTAAAAATGCGTTTGTAACTAGGTATTGTATGATAATTGTAAATAGGTATCTCCTTTTTGTTTTACCCAAGCACTTTGAGAAAATAAAAAATAAGGTAAAAAAGTGATAATATAGGTTAGTTTTTTCATAGTTATTAATTGATTGTTAAAAAGGTTAGCTTCTTAACGGTTGTTACAACTAATACACACCCTTGTAAATGTATTTTAATGTTCTTACGGTTACCTGTTTAAGTGCTTTATTTGTTTTTTACACCTCGTCAAAATCTACTTTAATAACAGCAGATTTAGGTACTGCTTGGCAGGCCAAAGTTAACCCTTCTTCAATTTCGTTATCCGTTAAAATGGCGTTTTTTAATAGCTGAACGTTTCCTTGGGTAATTTGACAAACACAAGAGCTACAAACACCACCTTGACAAGAATATGGAGCGTCTAAACCTGCTTTTAAAGCGGCATCTAAAAGTGTTTCATTTTCTTTTACGGAAATTGTGGTTTCTTCATCATCTAACAAAAAAGTTACTTGAGCAACACCATTAAATTCTCCATCAATAGCAACTACTGAAGGTTTTGTGTTTTCTGAAGCTGTAAATAATTCAAAATGAATCTTGTTTTTTTCAATATGATTTTCTTGTAACTCCGTAGTTACTAAATTAATCATTTCTTCGGGTCCGCACAAATAAAAGCCTTTAAAAGTGGTCCCTTCATGTTTGTTTTTTAAAATATAGTTTACTTTTTCAATATCAATTCTTCCAAATAAAGCTTCTTTTTCGTTTGCTTTACTGAAGGAATAATACACGTAAAACCGACCAAAAAATTTCGATTTTAATTGATTTAATTCGTTATAAAAAATAGTGTTTTCAGGGGTTTTATTGCCATATAGTAAAATAAACGTGCTGTTTGGTTCATTAATCATCACACTTTTAATCATCGATAGTACTGGAGTAATACCGCTACCAGCAACAAAAGCACCGTAAAAATTTCGATTTTCGGAATGGGTTGGTAAAATAAATTTACCTTCGGGCATGGCAACATCTAAATATTCTCCTTCTTTTAAAACGGTGTTTGCATAGCTAGAAAATAATCCGTTTGGTATTTGTTTTACTGCAACCCGCAACTCACTAGATGATGGAGCAGAACACAAAGAATAAGAACGCCTAATTTCTTGACCATTAATACTGGTTTTAAGTGTTAAATATTGCCCTGCAATAAATTTAAAGTCGTTTTTTAAATGACTTGGAACATCAAAGTTAATAGAAACTGTATCTGGAGTTTCTCTTTTTATTTCCTGTATACGAAGCGAATGAAATCTACTCATAATATTAATGTTTGTGCAAAAATAAATAAACAGAATGAGATTTTTAATGATAATCGTTACAAAAACATACATAAGGTTTTTATGTATGTAAAACATTTATGTAAATTTGTAGCGTAAAACAAATACTACAATGAGCAATTCTAAATTATATAAAGGAAGTTTAGTTACTATAATACTAAAATTATTATCCGAAAATAAAAAAATGTATGGTTATGAAATTACCCAAAAAGTAAAAACATTAACTAAAGGTGAATTAAACATTACTGAAGGTGCTTTGTATCCTGCATTGCACAAGTTAGAGGCAGATGGTGTTTTGGACGTTGAGGTTGAGAAAGTAGATAACCGTTTACGAAAATATTACAAACTAACCGAAAAAGGAACTGTCGAGACCACTAATAAATTAACAGAATTACAAAAATATATAGAAACTATGCAGGCGTTAGTAAACCCTAAATTAAGCGCCTTGTAACTATGAAAAAGTTAAGGATCAAAAAATATAAATTTTATATTTCAATTAGTAGCTTGGGGTGCACTATTTAAAACCTTGATACCAATACAAAAAAGAAATATTGCAAGAATGTAAATTTATTTTAAAAAAATTAATTAATATTTAAGGGTAAAATGAATATTTAAAAAAGATGAAATTAACCATACAACAAATAGAAACCCTCTGTTTATTTATAAGTCTATTTTAATAACTCTTAAAAAACAGTAACTATTTTAACTAAGTTTTGTGTATTTTATAGTTATAACAGTGCTAAATTTAATAAGTTTGCACTTTACTAATTAATTTAGGGGTCGACCGGTTTTGACAGCGAGTTCTAATTAAACGGTAAGCACGTCAAGTAATGAAATTGTACTTGTAAAAATTATTTCGACTTTTTAAACGGCGAGAATAACTACGCTTTAGCTGCATAATCTGAATTATAGTAAGATAATGCCTCGTTCTACTAGGTAGAAGAGCTAAATGCCTTCGGATAGCCCTGGTAATCGGCGCTCCATTTAAAGGTATCGTAAATGTTTACATAGAAAACATAAGGCTTCAGTATGTTTTCGAAACTAAAGAAGATAAGTTTTAAGTGGGCTGTTTTTAGTCAGCTTATTATCGAAAATTAATTAAAAACTAAGCGTGAAGAAAGCTCTTTAATTGCTTGTTTGGACGAGAGTTCGATTCTCTCCG
>CAZWNY010000082.1:0-5008 GCA_964635575.1 uncultured Kordia sp.
ATCATTAATATAATTAGGACTTACAGGATTTGCAATATCTATTATTTTTAAATCTGTACCATCTGTAATATATGCATATTGTGGATTCAATGTAGAGCTTCCTGGATCTGAAGAACTATTGTCAGAACATTGTAACAAACCAATTGATAAAATTGTGATTAATACTGTTTTAATTGTTTTCATTTTATTGTTGTTTTTGTTTATTTCTAAAGTACTTCATCTATAAATTACACAAAATTCAGACTCTATACTTCCGTGTGTTTATATTTAATTGATTTTTTTTGCTAAAGTAAGCGGCAATAAGTATAAAAAGAAACGGCATTGATTATAAAGAGAGTTTCATTAGACGAACTAAGAGTTTAATTTAATTACCTTATAAGTAAATAGAGTATTAAACCTGAAATAATTTTTTAAAAATTGATAAATTATAAGATTTAGCTATTTTTTAACAATTTTTAAGATAAAAACAATTTACTATTTGTATTTTCGTTTATATATTTAACAAACCTAATTTAAAATAATAATATTTATGGCATTAACTATTCAAGACGCAGTACAGCAATTAGAAGTTGAAAACTTAGATAACGTAAAACAAAAAACACTATCTATTATCAATTTAATAAAAGAAGGCGGTTTAGGAGGTCAAATAATTATAGGGCTTTTAATGGTGTTATTAATTGTAGCATTATGGATTTATTACGAACGTTTATTAGCCATAAAATCTGCATCTAAAGTAGATGAAAATTTTATGAATCAAATAAAAGACCATGTAACCGAAGGAAACATAGAGGCCGCAAGTTTATTGTGCTCCCAAACAAAATCACCAGTATCAGCATTAATTGCAAAAGGAATTTCGCGTATAGGAAAACCTTTAGAAGACATACATACTGCAATTGAAAACGCAGGACGGTTAGAAATTTACAAACTAGAAAAAAACGTAAGCGTACTAGCAACCATCTCTGGAGTAGCGCCAATGATTGGTTTTTTAGGAACCGTTATTGGAATGATTATATCTATATTTGAAATTGCAAATTCAGGAGGTAATATAGACATTAAAACCCTTGCAGGCGGACTATACACCGCAATGACAACAACCGTTGCAGGATTAGTCGTAGGTATTGTAGCATACATGGCATACAATCATTTAGTAGTGAAAACAGATAAAATTATCTATAAAATGGAAGCCAACTCATTAGAATTCTTCGATTTATTAAACAAACCCACATAAGTTAATTTAAAGATTGAAAGGTTCAAGAAAAGTAGAATCATTTTTAATCATTTAATTGTTTAATCTTTAAATTACAAACCCATGAATATTAGAGGAAGAAATAAAGTAACACCCGAATTTAATATGTCGTCTATGACTGACATTGTATTTCTATTATTAGTGTTTTTTATGATTGCATCAACATTAGTGTCTGCAAATGCAATAGATTTACTATTACCAAAATCAGGAGGTAAAACAACACAATCAAAAAGTTTAGCAGTAAGTGTAACTAAAAACTTAGAATACTACGTAGATCGTAAAAAAGTAGCTAAAGAAAATCTGGAAACATATATTTTAGAACAACTAAAAGGGTCCGAAAAACCAAGTATTCTATTACGCGCAGAAGAAACCGTACAAATGAAAGATTTTGTATATGTAATGGATATTGCAAACAGAAATAAAATAAAATCTACATTAGCAGTAAGAGCAAAATAAAACCGATTAATCGATTAATTTAATTAGATAGATTATGAAAACAATATTTAAAGACGAAAATGAAAAACGTGCTGCTATTTTAACAGCACTTACGGTATTTATATTATTTTTATGGATGTTTTTTCACACCGCATTCTCCTACCAAGATCCTCCAGAAGAATACGGAATGGAAGTAAACTTTGGCACTACAGATACAGGACAAGAAGACAACCAAACTTCCGAACCTATAAAAACACAACCTAACCCAACAGAAGCCCCAAAAGAACCTGTTGTAGAAGAAACTCCCGAAGAAACTCCTCCCGAAGAAGAAACCACACCAATAGAGGAAACACCTGAAAAAGTAATGACCGAAGAAACCCTCGAGGAAGTACCTATCATTGAACCTATTAAGGAAACTCCAAAAGAAGAATCTAAAAAAGATGTAAAACCTGTAGAACAAACATCAAAGCCCGTTACCGAAACACCAACAAAACCCATAATTACACAGGCACCAAAAACAAATACTGCGCCACCAAAACCAGACGCATCAACAGAAAATGCATTATTAAATGTATTAAATGGTCCCGCAACCACAGGAACGTCTAGCGGCAACGAAGGAAATGACAATGTAAATGGCGATAAAGGAAATGAAAACGGCGATCCGCACGCACCAGACTACTATACAAACCCAGGAAATGGTAATGGAGGAAATTACAACTTAATAGGTCGTTTGCTATTACGCAGACCTATACCCGCCTATTTGTGTCAAAAAGAAGGACGAGTAGTCGTAAAAATAAAAGTAAATAGAAAAGGCAAAGTAATTTTGGCAATTCCAGGAGTAAAAGGAAGTACCACAACCGAAAAATGCTTATTAGATCAAGCAAAAAAGGCTGCTTTAAATACCAAATGGCAATCCGCAGCAAACGCACCTGAAAAACAAATAGGTAAAATTATTTACAACTTCAGTTTGCGATAAAATGACATATCAAAAAGCGATAAATTGGCTATTTAACCAATTGCCTGCCTATCAAAAAATAGGAAAGTCGGCATATAAAATAGACTTATCTAATAGCATAAAACTTTCAGAATATTTAGATAACCCGCATTTAAAATTTAAAACCATTCATGTAGCTGGAACCAATGGAAAAGGATCTTCTAGCCACATGTTGTCGTCTGTTTTGCAAGAAGCAGGCTATCAAGTAGGCTTGTACACATCACCACATTTAAAAGACTTTAGAGAACGAATAAAAGTCAATGGACAAATTGCAACTAAAAAATATGTAACTAACTTTGTAAAACAACATCAACCTTTTTTAAAAAAAAATCAACTATCCTTTTTTGAAATGACCGTAGGTATGGCATTTGATTATTTTTCCAAAAAAAAAGTAGATATTGCCATTATAGAAGTTGGCTTAGGCGGGCGATTAGATTCTACTAATATTATTACGCCACAAATTTCATTAATTACTAATATCGGTTTAGATCACACACTATTTTTAGGAAATACCTTAAAAAGTATCGCTTCTGAAAAATCTGGAATTATAAAAAAAAATATACCCGTAATTATTAGTGAAACTCAAGAAAATATAAAATCTGTTTTTATTAATAAAGCGATAAAAAATCAATCAGAAATTATTTTTGCAGATGCGAAAATTAACACAGAATACGCAACCGATTTATTAGGAAATTATCAACAAAAAAACATAAAAGGAGTAGTCGCAATATTACATAATTTAAAAGGCTTTACTGTTTTAGAAAATCACATAGTTAACGGATTAAAAAACGTAGTTAAAAACACTAATTTGTTAGGACGTTGGCAAGTTTTACAACAAAAACCAACAATTGTATGCGACACAGCACACAATACAGAAGGTTTAACCTTAACAATGCAACAATTACAAGAACAAAAATATACACAATTACATATTGTATTTGGGGTTGTTTCCGATAAAAACTTAGACTTAATATTGCCATTATTACCTAAAAAAGCAATTTATTATTTTTGTCAACCCAATATACTTAGAGCATTGCCCGTTAATGAATTGGTAGAATCCGCAAAAAAATACAATTTAAAAGGAAAACAATATTCGTCCGTAAAAGAAGCATTACTAACGGCAAAACAACAAACTATTACCTCCGATTTTATTTATGTAGGCGGAAGTACATTTGTAGTTGCAGAAATAATTTAAAAAAATACTTTAAAAAGTTGCAAATTTAAAAATAGGTGTTATATTTGCATCCGCAACCAAATAGGTTGCAACCTATTAAATTAGGGCAATTAGCTCAGTTGGTTCAGAGCACCTCGTTTACACCGAGGGGGTCGGGGGTTCGAATCCCTCATTGCCCACAAAAAAATCCGTAAGCAATTACGGATTTTTTTATTCTATACTTATCCCTTAAATCTGTAAATATATTCGTAACGAATTGCAAAACACATTACGAATATATTTACAGATTTAAAGTAGCATATAATATACTGAATTACACTGTGTAATAAAAAAAACTCGTACTTTTGCAATATGATGAATGGTCACAGATTATCCGATTGGTTACCTACAACAAATAAAGAAGTAAAAATACGTGGCTGGGAAGAATTAGATGTAATTCTTTTTAGTGGCGATGCTTATGTAGATCACCCGTCTTTTGGACCTGCAGTAATTGGTAGAATTATTGAAGATTGCGGTTTGCGAATTGCTATTGTTCCGCAACCTAATGTGAATGACAATTTGCAGGATTTTATAAAATTAGGAACGCCAAAGTTATTTTTTGCAGTTACCTCTGGCACCATGGACTCAATGGTAAGTAATTATACCGCAAGTAAAAAACGAAGAGATAAAGATGCATATACACCAGGAGGAGAAAAAGGATTACGACCAGATTATGCAACTTCGGTTTATGCTAAAATATTAAAAAAAAAATTCCCCGATACTCCAATAATTATTGGCGGCATTGAAGCATCTTTACGTAGAGTTACACATTACGATTATTGGAGTAATAAATTATCTCCAGATATTTTAACCTCCTCAGGAGCTGACCTATTAGTATATGGAATGGGCGAACAACCTTTGCGAGAAATTATAATGCTATTGCAAAAAGGAGTTCCATTTTCATCATTAAAAACCATTAAACAAACAGCATATTTACAAAATAAAAACGAAACACTTCAAAAAAATAAAAATTGGAAAGACGTAACTATTGCGTCTCATGAAACCTGTCTGTCCGATAAAAAAATATTTGCGAGTAACTTTAAAATAATTGAACAAGAATCTAACAAAACGTTTGGAAACCGTATTTTACAAGAAGTTTCAGGTAATAAATTAATTATAA
>CAZWNY010000083.1:0-4634 GCA_964635575.1 uncultured Kordia sp.
TAAACATTTTTAATAACTCCAATTTTGTAAAGTTATTTAGTATAAATAGCAAGGGGAATACCAGTAGCGAAACCTTCATGGCAACAATACCCCATTCAAAAGGAGAGTGCAAAATCATTGAAACTAAAAACACTATATAAAGCATTGGTAAATACCATAGGTTTTTAGGTATTGGAAAATTTAAGTTCCTATAATTAACCATTGAAAAAAACAACCATACAAAAATAAATAACGTTGATGTTTTTTGATGTAATGGAATAAGCAACGGGAAAACTAAATACGCCATTACACGGCATTGCTCAAGTTTTTTTTTAACTACAAAAAAGCTCACACCCTAATAATTAACGTTAAATGCTTTAGCCCATTTTGCTACATTGAATAATTTCCAAATTGTATTTTTATCTAAACTTTCAAATGAAAAATTTTGATCCACAACATTTGAAAGAAAGTCAGATTCTTTTATTTCATTAATAAAAAAAGATTTATCACTCATCCATTTATTTATTGGAGCCTCAAAACCAAATTTATTTTTTCGCCAAACAATTTCTTTAGGCGCATCGTTACCATAACATTTTCTTAAAATATATTTACTCCAACCATCCTTAATTTTATATGCTGATGGAACCGAAAGTGCATTTTCTACCAAACGATAATCAATAAAAGGAACACGTGCCTCAATAGAATGAGCCATCGAATTTCGATCTTCAAATTTTAATAATTTTTGAAGTTGAATTTTTGTCAATTCGTTTTTCTGCAATTCAAATAGGTTTTTAGAGCTTTCTTTAAACTCTTCTATAAGACTACTATTAAAATACTTTTTATTTTTTTTGAGTATGTATTTGTTTTTATTTAACAAGCTATACTTTCTTATTGCTGGAAAGCTAAAATACAAATAATACAAGAATAAATTTTTATAACTTAATTTTGAATTATCAGAAAGCTCTTTAAATACCTTTAAGCGTTTAATTGGGCTTTTTATCGTTTTTAAATACGGTATATAGTATCGTTCATATCCTAATAAAGTTTCATCACCACCTTGCCCATCCAACATGACAATACAGCCTTCTTCTTTAGCTTTTTGCATTACAAAATATTGCATTACAATAGATGGTGACCCAAATGGCTCTTCTTGAGAATATATAATTTTATCAATCGAATTAAAAAAATCAACTTTGGATGGGGTTGTAATTTTCCAATTTAAATTGTACTTATCCGCAACTATTTTTGCATACTTAGATTCATCATTTTTAGGATCAATTGATTTAGCTGTTATAGCAGTAAACTTACCTTCATAATTTTGTGAAGCAATTTTAGCAACGTAAGAACTATCTAACCCTCCACTTAAGCAAGTTCCTACTTTTACATCAGAACGTAACCTTAACTTAAGTGATGCTTCAAATTCGTTTTTATAACTACTTATAGTTTCATCTAAACTACCATCTCTTTTGTCTTGAGGTTGTAAATCATAATACTGTTTTATACTAAAATTACTCGTATTTAAATCAAATATCATGTTATGACCTGGTAAAAGAGATTTTATGTCCTTAAAAAAGGTATTCTCGTTATGGTGATGATATGATAAAAATAAAAAGTCATATAGTATTTGCTTATCAACTTTTCTGTTTTTTACAAAAGGAAGTATTTGCTTAATTTCAGAGCCAAAATAAAA
The DNA here is from genome assembly GCA_964635575.1 of uncultured Kordia sp. Taxonomy (GTDB): domain Bacteria; phylum Bacteroidota; class Bacteroidia; order Flavobacteriales; family Flavobacteriaceae. The sequence continues at coordinate 1,670 of CAZWNY010000083.1, forward strand.
TGATTTTTTGTCATCATAATAATAAAAAGGTTTAATTCCAAAGCGATCTCTACTTATGAATAGTTTGTTTCTTTTTTTATCAAATATTGAAAAAGACCACATTCCGTTAAATTTTAGCACACAATCTTCAGACCACTGCTGGTAAGCTTTTATAATAACTTCTGTATCTGTTTCCGTAACAAATTGGTATCCTAATTTTCTTAACTCTTCTCGTATTTCAATATAATTATATATCTCGCCATTAAAACTGATAATTAAATCATCAAATTCCATAGGCTGCTTTCCATTTTCAGACAAATCAAGTATTGCCAACCTTCGATGTCCTAGCCCTAAGTTTTTATAAATATAACAACCTTCACCGTCAGGACCTCTATGGCTAATAATATCTGTCATCAATTTAATATCAACAACAACAACATCGTTAGATATATCTTTATTTACTATTCCTGCTATTCCACACATTTGCTTAAATTTTTATTTATTAAAATATATTGCAATATAAAATATATAACATACAATATTATCTCATGAATTAAATATATAATTAAAAAATCATATATTTCCACTTTAAATATCAAAACAGTGGAAAATAATGTGATAAAAGTTGTGATAAAATACATTGTTTGCCAATAAGACAGTACATTTAGCTTATCATACACATTAAAGACTATTGATAACGGACTTACTACTAATTTTACAACAAAACCAATAATTAAAACACTTGCATACTTACCAGATTCCCCCCAATTATTACCAAAAACTAATTTAAATAAATCTTCTCCATACAACAACAGTACAAAAATCATTGGCAAACCTAAAAGTAATAAACTAAATGCTGAGGATAAAAATATCTTTTTTATCTTAACAAAATCACCTTCATTATATTTTTCTGCAATTTTTTGATAAAAAACATCTTTAAAAGAAACAGCAACAATACTTAGTGGTCCTGCCAACGCCATTACCGTTAACCCATAAAACCCCAACACTTGTGTTGAAAAATATTTACCAATTATAAATACCGGTGCCTGAACCGAAGCTGCATCGAAAAAAGAAGGTAGTATACCATAAATAGGAAATTTTTTGTATTTTTTTGCCATTACTAACAATGACTGCTTATTCCAATTTATTAATTTAATATTCGTTTTTTTTAATAAAAACATACTTGACAATAACACCCCTATAAATTTACCAAATATCAAGCCTATAGAAATATGCACCCAACCAAAAAACAAACTAAAAGAAGAATTAGAAATTGCCTGAATTATTTTACCAAAGGAATTTATTTTAAACTGTTTAAACCTTATTGATAAACTTACTGTAGATTGCCACAATCCGAAAACTAATAAATATATTGGCACATAGTAATAAATACTCTTAAAGTACTCACTAAATAAAGCGTCACCTATTACACACAATAGCAAAAATAGTATGCTGTATCCTATTGTTAAAAGAATACTTACACCAAATAGCGTAAACGCATCTTTATCGTTTTTAGGCAATACAATAGCATGTTGATACCTCCCTCCCAAAGCAACCGAAGCAACTCCAACTACAGCCATAAAAGACGTGTACATCGCAAAATCTTCTTCTAAATATATTCTTGACAAAATAGGCATTACCAATAACGGAATTAGTTGCGCTAATCCCGTTCCAAATACCTGTACAGAAATGTTTCTGACAAATTCAGATTTAAAAATCGAATTTAATTTGTTCATTATAAACTAAACGGATGCTTCACTAAAGGTTTTTTTGCAAACGGGTGGTATTCTCCTTTTAAACCAATAGGCTCCGCATGACGTATTTTATGTACAATTTCAATGGCTTGACGGGCATCTTCTAAACCGTAACCGTTACCTGCTATGATGTCTTTATATACTTTGGTGTGCAAATCAGTAAAACCGCCACTAAACTCTAATTCTTCCCCTTCAATGGTTATGGAACGATAGGTGCGTTGTCCTTTTGCTTTTAGTTCTTCCGGCACCAAATCATAATTGATGGATAAAAACCAACGTACTCTTGCGCGCTCAAATTCCAAATAACCTGATGCTCTATCATGGGTATGTACGTGCACTATATTTTCTTTTACATCTCCAAAAATCCACGATAGCATGTCATAAAAATGCACACCAATATTGGTGGCTATTCCTCCTGATTTTGATTTATCTCCTTTCCAAGACGTATAATACCAGTTTCCTCTTGAGGTTAAATACGTTAAATCAACATCAAAAATTTTATCTTTTGGTGCAGCATCTACTTTCGCTTTTAAATCAATAATACTTTGGTGTAAACGCAATTGTAAGATGTTCCAAACTCGTTGCCCCGATTCTTTTTCCATTTTTTGTAACGCCTCAATATTCCAAGGGTTTAATACTAATGGTTTTTCACAAATAGCATCTGCTCCTCTACGTAACGCCATACGAATATGGGAATCATGTAAATAATTTGGAGTACAAATACTTACATAATCTAAGTTTATGCCTTTGTTGTGCTTTAATTTTTCTAAATGCCTATCAAAACGTTCTGGTTCAACAAAAAAGTCGGCATCAGGAAAGTAACTATCCATAATGCCTACCGAATCAAAACGATCTAAAGCTGCTACCAAATTACCATTAACATCTTGTATTGCTTTTAAATGTCTTGGAGCAATGTACCCAGATGCTCCAATAAGTGCAAAATTTTTCATAGTTATTTTATTCTTTTTACTGTATTATTTTCTAATTTATATTCTTGTTTGCTCTCTTGACAAATGGCAATTCCTTTTTCATTAAATTGCAATCGATGTCCATATTCACTTACCCAACCTATTTGTTTGGATGGATTACCTACTACTAATGCAAAATTAGGAATCTCTTTAGTTACTACCGCTCCTGCGCCAATAAATGAATATTCTCCAATATTATTACCACAAACAATAGTTGCATTTGCACCAATTGTTGCACCCCGGCGAACCAAAGTGACTACATAT
>CAZWNY010000084.1:0-4449 GCA_964635575.1 uncultured Kordia sp.
AATTGAATCCTTCATTAGCGAGTTTCATAATTTCATTTCTATTTCCTGTTAGCATTTGCCAATTTTTAGAGGTAATTTGATAACTTTTCATGTATTGTTTTAAAACAGAAGGTGTGTCTTTTGTTGGGTTTATAGTAAAAGATGCAATTCCAAAATTATTTAAATCACCGTATGCTTTTTCTATTTGAGTCATGTTTTGGGTCATGATTGGGCAAATAGTAGGACAGGTTGTGAAAAAAAATTCGACTACATATACTTTCCCTTTAAAAAAATTATTGGTAATTAGTATACTGTCTTGATTTATGAACTTAAAATCTGGAACTTTACCAAATTTAACTAAACCAGAATTTTTGTTTTCCGATAAATCTTTTCGCACGTTACTCATTCTATCTCCTTTTACGATAGTTTGATTATTAAAGTTTTCAATTATTTTTGGGATTGCATAAATGCCAAAAATTAAAATGATAAAACTAATGCCGATGTATGATTTATTTTTCATCGTTGTTGTTTTTTTGGTTTATTTTTAAAAAAGAATCCCTTCTGCTTACTGTATAATTTTTTTTTGTTGCAGCTTTATATTCAAATAGTAAAACGGTAACATCATCATCCATTTCTTTATGTAAAATAGCTATTGATGTTGCGTTATAGCCTTTTGTTTCTGCTATTTTTTTATTTTTTTTTGAGTGTCGCAAGCGTTTGTCTTTGTCTATAATAAACACATAGTCGCTTCCTAAATTAGCGTCTAGTTTTAAAGGAGTTTTTAAGCTTTTAAATACGGTTTGTATTGCTTCTGGTGTGCCATAAACAAACTTCCATTTGCTAATTTCGGTATAGCGTTCAAGTTCTTTTAAAACGACATCTATTTTACCTTTTGCTGAGTTAGGTAATAGCATTAGCATCTGAAAATCTACGTCATAACTATGTAGTCCTTTATAAATTTTTTCATGAAGATTATATACATTTATTTTTCGAGTAGTTAAATCGTTTCCTAAAAACCCGAGTACTGTGGTTTTGTTTTTTAAACTCGCCAACTCTCCAGCACTTGTTTTAAAACCTGACAATTGTATTGGCGTTTTACTAGATACTTTTAAGGTGTTAAAATTGGTGATTCCTGTTGCGAAAAATAAGAAAATTAATATTGGCATTACAAAAAGCAACCCTAATATGATTTGTTTTTTAGTCAAAATAAAATGTATTTAAAGTGCAAAAATAAAAAAGACGATTATTATAATCGTCTTTTTTATTATATATTTTTATTTTTTTAGAAATCCCTGGTAATAAAAGAGTTTTTCATAATTTCATAAACATAGTCTCCTTCAAATAAAATTATAAAAGAGAGGAATGAAATAAAGAATATTCCTGCCCAAACTACAGAGCGTCTAAACCAAGTTGCTTCTCCATCCATGTGCATAAAAGACCACATAATGTAGTATGCTTTATATATGGTAAGTAGTATAAAAATCCAATTTAATAGTCCTAATGATAAAAAATGATTATGTGCTAAAAAAGCTGGTTTTATAATACCTAAAGCAACTTCAATAATTGTTACTACAGATAATAATCCAAATACCCACCAAATTTTACTGATGTTGTTTTTTGGTTTTATTAAATTAAAAAAGAAAGGTTGTATTTCGTTTGCCATTTTATTATTATTTTATCGTTAAACGATTTGTTTTTTTTAATGCTAAGTTCTCATTATACTAAGTAGAAGAATGTGAATACAAATACCCAAACTAAATCGACAAAGTGCCAATATAATCCAACTTTTTCTACCATTTCATAATGTCCTCTACGTTCATAAGTACCTAATACTACATTAACAAATATAATGATGTTAAATACGATACCTGAAATTACGTGAAATCCGTGAAATCCAGTAATAAAAAAGAAGAAATCTGCAAATAATGGATGTCCGTATTCGTTTTCTATTAAACTAGCTCCTTCTACTGTTTTTGCTCCAGTTTTTAAAGCTGTAATTGATGCGGCTCTACTTAAAACTGTTTTTTCTCCTTCTGGGGTTAATTGTTGTGTTCGTACGCGTAAATTAGGATTTGCAATAAAAGATTTGGTAACTTCGTTAATTGTAAAGGTTGGCAATGCAGGTTCTGATTGATACCATAAGCCTTTATTTTCTGTATGTTGTTCACGTACTTTAGGTGTTGCTACAACAAATTCATTTAATGCTACCCGTTTTCCATCAACATCGGTAAACTGTATAATGTTACCAGATTTTGTTTTTACAGCTCCATAACTTCCATTAATGAAGTTTTTCCATTCCCATGCTTGAGATCCTACAAAAATTACTCCACCAATAATGGTTAAAAACATATAGAAAGCTACTTTGTTTTTGTCCATTTTATGACCCGCATCAACCGCTAATACCATTGTTACAGACGAAAAAATTAAAACAAATGTCATTAATGCAACATATAGCATTGGTGCATCTACGCCATGTAAAAACGGAAAGTGATTAAATACTTCATCTGCTATTGGCCATTCTTCAATATACTTATATCTTGAAAAACCATACGAAATAATAAATGCTGAAAAGGTTATTGCATCTGATAAGATGAAGTACCACATCATCATTTTGCCATAACTTGCTTTAAAAGGCTTCCCGAAACCTTTGCTTGTGTCATGCCCGGTTATAACTGCTGTAGCTGCCATATTTATATTTTAAATTGAATAATTTGTAAGTTAAAGCTTCAAAAATAAGCATTTTTATTATTTAACGAAATAGAAAAATAAAAACAAGTACACCCAAAGGAAATCTAAAAAATGCCAAAACATAACTCCTAACTCCAAACCTAACGTTTTTAAGGGGTTATACCTTTGTTTATAATGATTATAAATTACAACCAACAATACAATTATACCTGAAAATAGATGTAATAAGTGCAAGGTTACTAAAACGTATAAAAAAGACATTACTATATTACTGGTTGGTCCTGTAAAATTATACCCATATTCGTTTACAATGTAAGAAAAACCTTGTAGTTGAAATATAATAAACGCAATGCCTAATAGTAAGGTTATTAACAATAAAGACATACCTGTTTTATGGTTTCCTTTTTGTATCGCTGTTTTAGCAAAATGAATGGTTATACTACTTATGGCTATAGTTATTGTACTCCACATTAACATGGGCGGAATTTCAAAATTCTGCAACCAATCGGGTCTGGATTTACTAACTACAAATGCACTGGTTAATCCTGCAAACGTCATAAACATACTTACCATACCAAACCACATCATGGTTTTTTTGGCATTTCCTTTTTTTTCTTGAAGTGTTCCCGAAGTTAAATCCATTTTTTATTTTAATTATTGTAAAAATTTATCAATTACATAAACAATTTGGAGTAATGTAATGTACAAAACACTCGCTAACATTAATTGTCTGGCTGTTTTATTATCCATTTTTTTATATAATAATATTGCATAATATAACATTATAAACCCAAGTGTAAAAACAAGTATTGCTGCCGTTATAGACAATTGTAAACTACCTGTAAAACCAAAAGCTGGTAAAATAGAAACTACCATTGTCCATAATATATATATTATAATTTGAGAGGCGGTTGATTTGTCTTGTTTCCCGGTAGGTAACATAAAAATATTTGCCTTAGCATAATCATCATACAAAAACCATCCTATTGCCCAAAAATGAGGAAATTGCCACAAAAATTGCATTAAAAATAAGGTGCCAGCTTCCATTCCAAAATTATTAGTAGCGGCTACCCAACCTAACATAAATGGTATTGCTCCAGGGAAAGCTCCGATAAAAACAGACAAAGGTGTTTTTGTTTTTAATGGCGTATATAAACTTACATACATAAAGATGGATATTGCGCCAAACATTGCCGATTTAGGATTAATTAAGTACAGCAACACTAAACCAATTATGGTAAGTACAATTGCAATAATAAATGCTGTACGAACCGTCATGTTACCCGAAGGTATTGGTCGGTTTTTTGTGCGATCCATTAATTTATCAATATCTACCTCTAAAATTTGATTATATGCATTAGAAGCACCTACCATACAATATCCGCCAACAGTTAACATGAGTAAAGTAATGTAATTTAAGTCTGATCCAACGGCGATTAAATACCCAGCTATGGATGAAAAAACGACACTCATTGATAAGCGATGTTTTGTAATTTCTTTAAAAAGTGATAAGTTATTTGGTTTTATGGTTTCCAAGGTTTCTAATACTAAAATTTTGACTACAAAACTAATGTTTTTATTTGGAAGAGGTGAGGTTTGTTCATTTTATTTATTTATGGATAACTCCAAAATTTTTAGCACCTCAACAACCGAATTCAGATTGCTTGAGCCGTTTGTATTTTTAAAATTAGAATATCGTTTTTAAAGTAAATTATATAACAAACAAACCTTCTTAAATCTGTTAATTATTGATAAGTTTTTCAAATTTTTAATAAAAAAGTT
>CAZWNY010000085.1:0-4159 GCA_964635575.1 uncultured Kordia sp.
GAAAAGTAAGTGCATTTTAATCCCTTACTGTTCATACACAAATCGTTACCACACATTAAAAACCCAATAAAAACGGTAAAAAACAGTATGAAAAACAGATTTAAAAAGCACTATCGAATTGTTATTCTGATACTCTTTATCGGAATAATGCAAAATTTGAATGCTCAAACAATCGGAATAATTGACCCAACACCAAAACCACCAAAAGTTGCAACATTTCAACAACCAAATATTATAAACAATTACAACGGAACAAACCAACTGAAAACACCAAACATTTACAATCCAAATTTAAGTATTCAACAAAGAAATCAAATGCTTATCCAACAAGCAGATACACAAATTCAACAAAACCGAATACAAAGCAGACAACTCGTACAAGAAGCAATATCTGAATTTGAAAACCAACCAACTGCAATAAATTACAATTTACCTTCTTACAATCATATTCCTGCAACTTTACATTATCGCAAAGCATTTTCAGAACTGTCAAAAATGGCTGACACTTCATATTCTATTCAAAAGGCAAATTTTATTGTAGAAAATGCTTTTTATGAAAACAAAGGAAATTATGATGAATTTGATAAATTAATTGGAGAAATTGGACAATTTCTGAATACAAAAATGGACGAATTGAAATACGACAAAAACAACAATTTACATAAAAATACAATTTTGTTCCAATTCTTTTCAGACACGCTACAAGTGAAATCACAGAATTTAGAACATTTACCTTTTAAATACGAATTTGATGATTATATGGGTCGTAATGATTGGTCAAATATGTTCGTTTCTAAATTATTGCAAACTAATAAAGGTCAATGTCATTCGTTGCCACTACTCTATTTAATTTTAGCAGAAGAAATTGGAGCAAAAGCACATTTGGCTTTTTCACCAAGTCACTCATATATCAAATTTCAAAATAATAATGGAAAATGGATAAATGTAGAGTTAACAAACGGAATGCTTACAATGGACGCTTTTATATTACAATCAGGTTATATGAAAGCAGAAGCATTATCGAGTAAAATTTATATGCAACCACTTACTAAAAAGCAAGTTCTTTCAGAATTTATGGTAGATTTAGCAAAAGGATATTCTAAAAAATTTGGCTATGATGAGTTTGTAGAACAAGTAATTGAAAAAGCACTTGAACTTTATCCAAACAATATATTTGCCCAAATGGTAAAATCAGATTACACAACTTTACAATTTATGTTTGTTCAAAAACAGTTGAGAGTTCCACCAAACGAAATTCATAAATATCCAAAAGCAAAAAAAATGCTTGATAAAATGTACAAACAATATGAAGTAATTGATAATCTTGGTTATCAAGAAATGCCAATAGCAGATTACGAAAAATGGCTAAACTCATTAAAACAAGCAAAAAACAAACAAAAAAGTACTAAAATGGTAAATGAATTAAAACAAACTATAAAATTGAATGAATGGAAAAACTAATAACAATACTACTTTTATTTTCTTTAGTGTCTTGTAGTGTTTCAAAAAAAACTACAAAACCAAAAGTAACAACTGTTAAAACAGTAAGTCACGGTTTAGAACCAAAAACGCCTATTAATACAATTGTAGAAAAAACAAAAATAATAACACCTTACGAAAAAGCATATCGGAAAATAGAACGAATGCTTAAATTTAAAAAATATGATTTTAAAGAAGCCGTTTTTACAGTTGAAAACACCTTTTTGGATAATACAATTGATAGAGAACAATTTGACAAGCAAATTTTATTCTTATCAGAATTATCAAAACAATTAGTCAATTCGAGAGAGTTAATTTATGATTTTGAAGATAAAGAGAAAGTAAAAAAGTACGCATCACTTTTTAGTGTAATAAGTGATACAATTTCTATTCAAATAGATAGTAACAGAATTGCTAAAATCCCATCTTATTCCTATGATTTTAGCGATATTTGGGGACATAATAATTGGTCTAATATGTTTGTAACTAAACTACTTGATACAAAACAAGGCAATTGTCATTCTATGCCATATTTATATAAAATTTTAGCAAACGAAATAGGTGCTGACGCACATATTGCTGTTGCACCAAATCATTTTTACATTAAGCATAAAAATAAAGCAGGTGGTTGGTATAATACGGAATTAACAAGTGGAATTTTTCCAGTTGATGCTTGGTTAATGGCATCAGGTTATATTCATTTAGATGCAATTGTAAACAAATTGTATATGGAAGCACTTTCTGACAAACAATCTATGGCACTTTGTATGGTTGATTTAGCAAAAGGTTATCAAAAAAAGTTTGATGTTTTGGCAGACAATGATTTTATTTTAAAATGTACAAATACTGCTTTAGAATACTATCCAAATTATATCAATGCTTTGTTGTTAAAAGTAGAAACTAAAAAGAAACTTTTTGAAAACATAATGGAAGAACATAATACTAAAAATCCTGCAAGTATTTTTCATATTCCAAAAGCAAAAGCACTTTTTACAGAAATGTCAATTTTATATTCAAAAATTCACACTTTAGGTTATAGAAAAATGCCCGAAGAAATGTATCTAAAATGGCTTATTTCATTAAAAGAAGAAAGAAGTAAGTACGAAAACAAAAAAATCACTATTTTAACACGAAATAATTATGAAAAAAACAATTTTAATATTACTAACCTTTTTATTAGGTTTTATTTCGGTAAATGCACAAGTCAATCCTTTTGCAGAACTTGGTTATACGCCTAAAATAGCAACTTTAAGCAAAGGTCAATTTGTTGAAAGTTTTGATAATGATACCATTGTAAATATTGGTTCGGTTATGTTTAATACAAAATCGAAACAAATTGTTGCATTTGTAGAAAAGGACACACTTTATTCAGAAGCAACACTTGAACCTGATATTGTAAGTCGTTGGATGTCGCCTGACCCATTGGCAGACCATCCAACTCAAGTTGGTTTAACACCTTATCACTTTGCAGGTAATAATCCTGTTTATTGGAACGACCCAGATGGTCGTTGTCCTTGGTGTGTAGTTTGGTTAGTCGTTGAAGTCGGTTTTGCTATTTATGATGCGTATGATGCAGGTTCTACAATTATTGACCCTAACGCAAGCACTTCTGACAAAATATTATCAGGTGGTGGTTTTTTATTAGGAACTGTTCTTCCAGGTGGCGGATACGGAACAATTGGTAAACAATCTGTCAAAGCAGTTGATAAAGTAATGGATGCTTCTAAGGTTATAGATAAAGCAAATGACACAAGAAAAGTGGTTAGTAAAACTGAAAAAACTACTGATGGAGCAAGGTTTATTGGAGATACTGATGGGAAAATTATAGATACACATACGACACCAAAAGGAAGTTATAAACAACCTGATGGCTCACGAACAGATGTATTACAAAAAAGATCTCATTTTGATAAAAGCACCAAACAAAACCACGGAACATCCCATACTCACGAAACATACAAAAATGTAGATAGCAAGGGAACTATAAGAAAAGGTACAGGTAATAAAACTCACAAACCGACTAACACGGAAGTAAAAAATATTGAGACAGGTAAGGCAAAAAAAATAAAATAAATACAGTAATGGAAATATTTAAAAATTCAGAAATAGAACAAATTATTTTAGATGAGAGTACGATAATGTCAATAAAGTGGGTAAACGATAATGGTATTGATATTGAAATGGATGTTGATTGGTGCGGTCAAGAAAGTTTAAAAAATAAAATAGATTTTTTAAACATAAATACAAAACTTGTATTTACTCACGTAAGTGATATTGATTTCAATTTCAAACATTCAAATAATTATACAATTGGTGCTTTAGAGATAACAGAATTTTCCTTTAATGAAATTGATAAAAGATATTCGGTATATTTGAAATTTGATTTTCAACCTGTTGGTCATATTAAGTTTGAATGTAATGAAATTAAGTTCGTTATTGAAGATACTAAATAGTAATGAAGTGTTTAAAATAAGAAAAAACGTGTGGTAACAAAGTATAAAATTAATAGCGGTTTTTGTGCTAAATTCAAAGTTGGTTTCTTTTAATAAAGTAAGTGCTTAACCGAAAATAAGTGCATTTAAAGTTCGCTACTAATCTTATACAAACCGTTACCCACAATTAAAAAAAAACGAGAGAGACTAATAATATGAGCCAACTTCAAGAAGCCCAAAAGCAACTG
>CAZWNY010000086.1:0-4110 GCA_964635575.1 uncultured Kordia sp.
TTTGAGTTTATGAATAGAGAAAAACACAAAATATAGCGTTCTTATTATTAATAAAAATGTGGATTTACAGTTTCTTAAAACCAAAAAAACTCAGTCGTTACAACTGAGTTTTTTTATAAAACTATAATAAATATTTTTTATTTTACAGACAATTTGTACTATAACTTGCATTTGCTGATATTGACCAACCATTAAATCCGTTTGTAGCTCCTAAATCAACCTGAACACAATTTAAATTATTAGAACTCAATTGCATTCTCCACATATTGCTATTGTTTCCGTTTGCTATATTAACTGAACTTGTAAAGTTATTACTGTGCCCTTTTAAATCTGTTAAATTTGATAACATACTAACATCTAAATTTTCTAGTAAATTGTTTTCTAATAATACTTGTTCTAATAAAATGTTGTTAGATAAATTTATAGCAGTAATTTGATTATCAAATAAAGCTAGGTTTTTTAAGTTGGTATTATTACTAATATCAATATACATAATACTGTTACCATTAGCAGCAAGGTAACTTAATGCGGTTAGTTTTTGCATTGCGGTTGTAGGAAAAACAGATAGACCTCTATTCCCTACAGTCAATACTGTAACTCTATTGTTTTCAACAGTAACATCATTCCAGGTAGAAACATTTGTTGTTGAAATATCCCAACCTAATGAATTATTTGTATTTGCATTATAAATTTCAATTAAAGCGTTTCTGTCACTTTCTATGTTATAGTTATCTTGATTGTCAATGGTATCATCATCGCTATTACAAGCGGTAAATAATACAATAATTAATAGTGTTAAGGTTTTGTAAATTTTCATTTTATAATCGTTTTTATTTGTTTAAATATTTATCTCAAAAGTATTCGTTTATATGATTTTTGTAACAAAGCGTTTTACAAATAGCAATTTGGGTTTATGAATGGTGTTAAACTTAAAATGTAAAACCGAAAAAATAAGTAGTCAGAAGTCAAAACCAAAATATCAATGTCCGTTTTATTGGTTTTCATACAGTGAAAATTTTATAGTAAAAGGATACTTTTACTACAAAATAATATGATTTATCATTACGCATACAAATGACAAAAGCAGAATTACCGGCTCAAACAAAAAAACTCAGTCATTACAACTGAGTTTTTGACTATTTGACAACATTAATAGTGAATTTACTTAAAATAAGACTATATATTACAACGTCTTAATAAAGTCTACTATTTTTTGTTTTGTCATTGCTTCTGCTTTTACTTTACTTTTACTATAAAAGTTACTATAAGTAAAATCGGTCCAATCTTTACTTTTTTTATTTGCAGGTACCATCATAACAAAACTTTCATTATCATAGGTAATCATATAAAGTCCTATGGCGTTATAAAAAACAGGAATTTCCATAGCTTCACTATCTTCCTTTTGGTATTTATATATTGCAGGAGAACATCGTTGACAAGCAGCAACGGCTAAAACCTTATCTGTTCCCATTTCTCCATACTGAAAGAGTTTTTCTTTAGTCATTTTACTTCCTATTCCTCGTTCTGCATCCATTAAATGGTATGTTCCGTTAATGGCTTCTGTAGGCATTTCATTTTGTGAAAACAAAAAATACGGAATTAATAAAACGATTATATATTTTAAATGTATTCTCATAATTATTATTTTTATTGGTTCTGTTATTAAATAATGTAGAACGTCATAAGTTAGTTGTTTTTCCTTTGAGAACCACAAAAGGCACAAAAGTCTTATGTGTTCTTTTGTGTCTTTTGTGGTTATTTCTTTAGTATTTGTGCATGATTTTTTGTTTTATTTGTGAAATTTTAATAATTCTACAATATTCTTAAACACAACCTTTTTATTTTACTGTAACACTTCTACCGCAACCAGAGTTAGCGCTATAACAACTAGAACCTGAACCACCTGAGTTTGAATCAAACTTATACGTGTAATTAGATGAACAATCTACTTTTGTACTGCTATTAACGTTTATTCGAGTTCCATTTCTAGATCCATCTTGATAGATATAAATATCTTTGCCTGTTTTGTTATAAATTGTTACTTTTCCTTGTGTTCCTCCATTTCTTGACTGATAATTTGCCTCATTTTGTCTCTTTCTTCTCTCCAAATCTTGATGCTCTGGTGTAGCTTTAATCGAGTCGTTATACCTTTTAGCTTCAGCCCATTCCGCATCTCTTTTTGCTTTTGCTGCATCTTTAGTGTTTTTTGCTTTTAATACGATTGCGTCCTTAGCGTTTAAAATATTTTTATCCGATTGTTTTTGTGTTGCAGTTCTAGCATCTTGTTTTGCTTTCATTGCTACTAGGTAATCCGTAATTAGTTTTCTTAAATTCTGACTTTGTAAATCTTTATGTTCTGAACCATAGTTAGCAATTCCAATACCACCAGACTTAAATTGTTTAAGTTTGTCTTTAAAAGAAAATTTCTTCTTTTTTACTCCTTTTTTTTGTTTTCCAGCATTATTTGCCGAAGCACCTTCTTTAATATATACATCATCTATACTTGTATAAGAAGTACCATCCGTAGAAATACCTTTAAGAAAAAATATATAATCACCTATGGCAACAATACCTTCTTTTTTAGATTTATCTCTAATTACACTTTCATAAGGATAGCCTTTACAGGAAAAATTTCCTTCTACTACATCAATCGTACTAGTTTTTCCTTTTGCACTTCCTTTATCTACGATAGCTGAAATGCTATAACCTTCACCAGTAGAAAGTGTTTTAAGTTTAAACTTTACAACATACTGTCTGTTTCCTATTTCATAGACGCCATCATTATCATTGTCAACAACAGATCTGTACTCTGTATATTGATCTGTTGTAGATATATTGCTAAATAAATTGTTTTGTGCTGTTGTTACTGTTGTGATTAATAGTAGAACTGCTAATGTAAAAAATTGTTTCATCTGTTTGTTTTTTTAGATTTAAAACAAGAATACAACTACATAATATTTATAGCACAAATCACTTTATGAATAGCAATTTTAGTTTGTGAATAAGAAAACCACAAGTTATAAAAATAAGAAAAACCGTTATATCGTTTGAATAAAGAATAATAACTAGGTAAGTATAAAAACTAAAATTGCATATTATAAGGCATCGTTACGATTACTTTTGTGCCTTTAGCTTTGTCATTTTCATATAAATCTTCAATAACATAACCAATACTTTTACCATATTGTTTTTTAAAGATTTCTAAACGTTTTTCAATAGCACCTAACGCAAACGATTCATGATGGTTACCTTGACGTTTTGCTATTTTTTCTGCTTCTTTTCTGCCAATGCCATTATCTACAATCTCACATTGTAAAGTATTATTAGTAAAACTAAATAAAATAGTTAGTTCTTTCTTACCAGATTTATGCAACAAACCGTGTACCAAGGCATTTTCTATAAAAGGTTGTATTAATAGCGAAGGAACGTCTATATTTTTATTTGAATTAAAAGCAATAGTATAATTAAACGCATCTCCAAAACGAAGTTTTTCTAATTGCAAATACACCTTTAAAAAATCTAATTCCTTTTCTATAGAAATAAAATCTTGGTTGGAATAATTTAACGCGTTTCTAATTAGTTCTGCAAATAAAACAATAGAATCGTAAGTAGCATCTGTATCTTCTTTTAAAACTAAATCTTGGATTGAATTTAACGCATTGAATATAAAATGTGGGTTCATTTGTGAACGCAATGCTGTTAAGTTTATGGCAATTAATTCTTTTTCTAAGGATAATTTTTCTAATTGAACAATCCGTTTCTTTTCTTTGTCTTTTAATTTTGTTTTAAAATACAGAATAGTGCTTCCGAAAATAAAAACAAAAACAATTAAAATAAACCACCACGTTTTCCAAAATGGTTTTTTAATTAAAAAAACAACTTCTTTTATTTTACTTTTAGCTGTTTTTTCACCTAAAAAAGGTTGTACCTGAAAGGTGTATTTTCCTGCTGGCAAACTATTATATTTTACAGTGTTTTCGCCAATATTTGTAGTTAACCAATTATTATTAAATCCTTTTAAGCGGTACTTATATTTCTCTTTTTGATTGTATAAAAACCCATTAACATTAAAGCCGATTTTTATAGCATTTTGATTGTATTTTAGTTTAT
>CAZWNY010000087.1:0-3541 GCA_964635575.1 uncultured Kordia sp.
TCAATATAATTATCTATCAAAATAATAGATATTCTTGCTGTACGTACAATGTTTGCTATTAAGATATAAGCATCAAATACTTGGTTATCGAAAAATACGCCTTGTGTTGGTGGTAAATTGGCATTTATTTGTAAATCTATATCGTTTACTTTTTCTATTAACTGAAATACATTGTTTTCTATTTGGTTCATTCTATTATTTAAAGCGTACCCTTTTAGTAAATAATCTTTTAATATTTTATTTGCCCAAATTCTAAATTGTGTACCTTGTTTAGATTTTACTCTATAACCTACCGAAATAATTACATCAAGATTGTAGTGTTCAACATTTTTAGTTTGGGTTTTTCCTTTAATAGCACCGTGTTGAGTGGTTAGTGCAAAAATTGCACTAACCATAACTTTTTGTAATTCTCCTTCTTTGAAAACATTATTAATATGTCTGCTAATAACTGTTCTATCTCGTCCAAATAAAGAACTCATTTGCTCTTTATTTAACCAAACGGTATCGTTTTCAATTTGTACCTCAATACGAGTGGTTAAATTTTCTACTTGATATAGTATTATTTCGTTTATCATATGTTTAAATATTATTTTTAAACAGGTAACATATGGTGTTCGCTATTAACCCTATTATTACATATCAAAATTAGATTTGCTCGGTTTATAGCAATTCTTTTATCGTTTCTAAAATCTTGCTACTTTCTTTATCTAAACTTGCCATATTTTCTAAAATTTCATTAGGTTGGCGTAGTGGTGCTTCTTCTGGTGTGTTTGGGTTTTTGGCAGATAGGTCAAAGGTTGTTTGGTCTATGTCTTTTATATTAATAGTCCAAGAGTTTTCGCTTTCGGCTTTGGTTTTTTGTAATGCTACAAATTCGGCTAAATCACGTTCGTTTAATGGGTTTGTTTTTCCTAAGTTTCTATCTAAATTGAGTTGGTAAAACCAAGTTTTTTTGGTTGGTGTTCCTTTTTCAAAAAACAAAACAACGGTTTTTACACCTGCACCTGTAAAAGTTCCGCCTGGTAAATCTAAAACGGTATGTAAATTACAGTTGGTTAATAATTCTTTACGCAAAGCAACAGAAGCATTGTCCGTATTGCTTAAAAATGTATTTTTAATTACAATCCCTGCTTTTCCGCCTGCTTTTAGTATTTTTATAAAATGCTGTAAAAATAAACTTGCTGTTTCTCCTGTTTTTATGGGGAAGTTTTGTTGTACTTCTGCACGTTCTTTTCCGCCAAAAGGTGGGTTTGCCAATACTACATTGTAACGGTCTTTTTCTTGAATGTCTGCCAAGTTTTCGGCAAGTGTATTGGTGTGTATAATATTTGGGGCTTCAACTCCGTGCAATATCATATTCATAATACCAATAATGTAGGCAAGTGATTTTTTCTCTTTACCGTAAAAGGTTTTCTTTTGTAATGTTTCAACGTCTTTGGTAGATAGTCGACTACGAGAGTCGCCACTACCATTTCTCATATAATCAAAGGCTTCTACCAAGAAACCTGCACTACCAACTGCACCATCATAAACGGTTTCTCCAATTTTGGGTGCTACTACTTTTACTATGGTTTTAATAAGCGGTCTTGGTGTGTAATATTCGCCACCATTTCTGCCTGCATTCCCCATATTTTTGATTTTCCCTTCATACAAATGGCTCATTTCGAGTTGCTCTGCGTGTGTTCTAAATCGTAGTTCGTCAATAAGGCTTACTACTTCTCGTAGGTTGTAACCACTTTGTATTCGGTTTTTGAGTTCGCTAAATATTTCGCCAATTTTGTATTCTATGGTATCGGCACTTACCGCATCTTGCTTAAACTTTTTCAGATATGGAAAGAGTTCGTTATTTACAAAATCTAATAAATCATCTCCTGTTAGTGCGTTATGGTCAATTTTTCCGTCTTCCAATTTTGGTGCAGCCCAAGTAGTCCATTTGTATTTTTGTTCAATTATTCTGGTGTAATCTTTACCTGATAAAAGTGCGGCAGTTTCTTTGTCTTTTTCTAAATCGTCTAAGTATTTTAAAAACAAGACCCAAGAGGTTTGTTCTACATAATCTAATTCGCTCCCACAACCTGCATCTTTATGTAGTATGTCGTCTATATTTTTAAAACTTTGTTCAAACATTTATTTCCTTTTTTTATTGAGTGGTAAATTTACATTTTTTGTTGCGATTTCTGTCGAGCGTAGGCAAGAAATTGCTCTTTTGGTTTTTTGTGTTTTGGCATTACTCACGACATTTATATTGTTCTTTGGTGTTCGTGAATACTAAAGTATTTGAGCGTTGGCAAAAACCAAATGTGCAATTTGTGGTTGGCTTTTCCTTTTTAGCAGGTTTTTTTCGTTTTGGGCTTGTTGCTAACGTCTTGAATATGCGTAGTAGCGGGTTTAAAGATACTTCTCTTCCAATTCATTACTAAACTTTGTTCAAAAGTACAAATTTTTGGTTAAGCGACAAAATCGCAATTACGTATATTTTTTTGTTGCCAACAGTGCATCATTCATTTACAAATAGTTGCTTTCTGTTCTTTGTTCCTCTATTATTTCCTTTTCTGGATATTGTTTGTTATATTTATTATCTTGACTACCAAAAAATACAGGGATATCTTTTGCAAATGTTGTATCAAAATCATTAATTATTGTTGTGCCTAAAGTATACAATTGCCTTAGATTAGGCAATTCTTTTACAAACTTAATAGATGACAAATTTTTACAATCCATTAATTTTAAAACTTCTAATTCTTTTAATTCACCAATTGGACTAAAATCTTGCATTTTCCAACAAATATCAAATTCTAAAAATTTTAGTTTTTGTAAAGTTGTTATATCTGAAATATCTGTTAAACTTCTTACTCCACCAAAAGATAAAACTTTTAGATTTATTAGGTTTTCTATGCCTTTTAATGATTTTATTTTTGCCGTTTTAAAACTTAAACTTTTTAAATTTGTTAAGCCACTTAACTTGGTTAAGTCTTTTTCATTAAAATCTGATATTGTTAAATGTTCTAAATCCGTTTTGTTTAGAGTTTCAATATTTAATGCTTTTTTCTTTGAATAAATATTGAAATTTAATGAATATAGAGATTTAGGTAATTTATCACATTCTAAAATGAACTTAGTGTCTTTGTAAAGTGGAAAAACTAAACCTTCTAAATTTTTAAATTTATATACAAAATCTAAACTAATCTTTTCATCTGTAAAAGTCCCTAAGTCAAGATATTTAATATCTATGAATTTATTTATAAATTCACTATTAAAATCATTCCAAGCCAATCTAACTGTATACTTGTTTTTTAGAAAATCTGGATTAATATTATTCAAGTCAGAATTTGCTTCTATCATTAAATAGGGTGCGTGTTTGAAACCTGATAAATACATATATTAAAAATTTATTGGATTAAATGTTGTCGGTAAATTATATTTTTTAGCTACTTCTATTGCTTTCTTGTAAAATAATTCTTTTCCTGTATCACCGCTTTTGTATTTTAATTCCGTTTGAGTGAGTTCGTATTTCGTTCCGAAATTCAACCACAATAAAAAT
>CAZWNY010000088.1:0-3527 GCA_964635575.1 uncultured Kordia sp.
TAGAAACCGAAATAGTTGCAAATTCTTGAATGTTATTATCTACCTTTATTGTTCCAAAAACAGTTCCTGTTTGTGCAAAAGAAACGTTACAAAATAGTATTATAAATAGTAAATATATTGATGTTTTTAAAGTCATTTATCAGTTGTTTTTATGTTTATTAAAATGTTTTAAAGTGCAAATATACAAAGTTAGCCTAGTCTAACTAATATTATTAGAATATTATTCTATCTTTGTTGTTTTAAATTTAAAAGTATGCCAACACAAACAAAAGAGAATTATTTAAAATCCATTTACTTTCTTAGTCAAAAAAGTAGAGAAGTAAGCATTACAGCATTATCGAAAGGTATGAATGTAAGCAAACCTACTGCTAATAATATGGTAAAAAAAATGGAAGAAAAAGGTTGGGTGAAATATGAAAAATACAAACCTTTAAAGTTAACAAAAAAAGGAAAAAAACTAGGTGCTTTAATAGTTAGAAAACACAGATTGACCGAAATGTTTTTATCTCAAGTAATGGGTTTTGGTTGGGAGGAAGTACACGATATAGCAGAAGAAATTGAGCATATTAGTTCAAATATATTTTTTGATAGAATGGATGAGATTTTAGGTTTTCCAACTAAAGATCCTCACGGTTCGCCAATTCCTGATAAAAACGGAAAAATATCGAAAGTAAATTATATGAAATTATCAGACGTAAATGTAGGGCAAAAAGTTAGGCTTTGTGGATTAGTTAATAGTTCCAATGAGTTATTATTGTATTTAAATAAGAAAAAAATAAAACTTGGAATAGACATCAAGATTATTCAAATAGAAAAATTCGACAATAGTTTTGAAATTTATTTAGGAAATAGTTTAAAGGTTTTTCTAACTTCTGAAGTTTGTCAATCTCTTTTAGTCGAGAAATTGTAATTTTTTATTTCTTCTATCGCTACTTTTGCTGATTGAGCTGCAGTATGAACAGAAACCCAATTTTCACCATCTGTATAAGCTCCACCAGCAAAGTATATTTTGTTGGCTATAGATTCCCCTAGTTTTTTTACAGTTTTCCAATCGGCGTTATCTGTCAAATAACCAGCTTTAATAAATGGTTCATTATCCCAATTTTGAGTAATATGTTTTATATAGTTTGGTGTTGCTTGGTTATCATAAATTTTGTCCAATTCTTTTAGTATAAAATCTCTTAATTCATTGCCTGATAGCGATGTAAAATCTAATGCAGGTTTTCCTACTACAAATAAACCTATAATATTTTTATTAGTATTTTGTCCAAAAGATGCATTATAATAAATTTTTTCTCCATCGGTTGAAGGAGTAATTTCAAATTTAAATTCGTTATCATAAAAATTTTCGGAGAATTCAAAAAACGCTTTAAAACCTTCCCAAATGATTGAATCATTTATTGCATTCAATTTATCTTTTGGTAAGCTTGGAATAAAACGAATATCTCCTTCTTGAAGAATTTTAAGTGGCACAGAAATAATGACCTTATCAGCTAAATATTGCCCGTTTTGAGTATTTATTACCAATTGGTTACCAGAATAGTCAATAGATTGTACAATTGTATTATAAACGATTTTGTTAGATATTGATGGTACAATATATTCTTCAAAAAAACTGAACCAAGAAGAATTAACAAATTTTCGGTCAGGTGTGTCTGAAATAGTTTCTACGCTAACCGAAATGGTAGAATTATTTACTATTTTTTGAAAAACATCCGTATTCGTTTCTAACCATTCTGCTCCTAAGGGAATTGGAAAGTCTGCAAAATCGGTGTTAATTTTCATTCTGCCTCCATAAACTCCAGAAGCCTCCAATATTTCAAAATCAATTCCTTGTTGCTTTAGTAAATACCCCGAAGAAAGTCCTCCGGCACCAGCTCCTATAACTATTACTTTTTCTGAAATATTATTGGCTGAATTATTGTTTTTGAAGGACATTTGTATTTCTTGAAATGGAAGACTAACCCCTAGGATTCCACACATTTTTATAAATTCTATTCTTGTCATTCTAATGCTTGTTTTAATTGCTTACAACAGTTTGTGTCAGAATAGTAAGGGTTTCCGAAAAACTTACCTCTGTATTTAGCATTAAACCTTGCTTAAAAGTACAAATTTTTAGTTTAGTACAAAAACCGAAATTATGTATATTTGTTGTTCTGTAAGTTATTAAAGTTTCATTGTAACACCAATAGATCCAATGCCTTTAGTTGTATTTCCGCTTCCAAATTCTAAATAAAGTCCCCATTTGTCATTCCAGAACCAGCGACCACCAACATGTAATCCCATGTTGAAGCTATCACTTTCGTCTTTGTTGTTCAATCCAATAGCATAACCTGAATTTACACCTCCATACACATCCCATTCGCTTGATAAATTGAGTAAACTATCAAAATAATAATTTCCTTTTACTCCTAAAGAGAGCCAATTTAATTCAAAACCTGTTCCCGCATAAGGAGCTACTGAAATATCTTTGTGAACAGGAAACTCATATGAAGCTCCTATTAAACCAAAATTAAGTTGCTTTATCGTTTGGTTAGAGTGTTCTGTGTTTTGAGCAAAAAGGTTAAAAACACATAAAAGTGACGCAAATAAAATCGATTTTTTTTTCATAATAAATTGTTTTTTCTATTAAACAAATATAGTTTTTTTTAAAATGAAATGCTAAGTTTTGGAAATTAATTTTTATTTACTAGGATGGTAGTTTATCGTGTCTCCAACAATTTTATAAGCTTGTTTTAATATTTTATGAGCTTTCATATTTGTATAATCAATACTCAATATTTTTTTGCTGTAAAGATAACACTATCAAATTCGGGAACTTTTATTTCCGTTTGTCCAATTACAATAATGAAATTGAAAATGAACATTTAAGGTTATAAAAAAATGTTTAATCATAGTAGGTTTTTTTTAGCTTGCTCATAACGTTTAGTGTATAAAAAGTAGAGATCAAGTAGCTATTACTGTTTAGCTAGTCTTAGGTTTTACCCTGCTCGCTTTGTAGTTTTATTAGTTTTAAAAAAAAATAGTTATCTCAATAATTTATTAAGTCACATTATTGTTTTTCAACCATTCTAAACTTGATTCAAAATCACTTAACAAATGATTTTCAGGTATTAAATTAGGAATTATTTTCAGTCTCTTGAGCAATCTCTTGGGTTGTGATGGAATATTAATTAGCAATACTGTTTTACCTCTATTTACTAGATCTTTTAAAGTTTCTTCCAGAACATATAAGCCAGATTGGTCTAAGTAAGGCATTCTTCCCATTCTAATAATAACAGTTGTTGCTTTATTAGAGATTTTTTTTGTGGACTGTTGAAAGTCACTTGTAGAGCCAAAAAACAAAGGACCTTTGATGTGCATTAAGTATACATCATCTTTTAAAGATTCTGTAAAACCAGCTTCATCTTCCCATATTTCTTCTTTTTCTAATGATTTAAAAACAGATTGTTCAGAAGTAAGGTCTCCTGTTTTTTTCATAAATATGATAGATGCAATTATCAACCCTATACCGACTGCAAAAACAA
>CAZWNY010000089.1:0-3446 GCA_964635575.1 uncultured Kordia sp.
ATTGAGCGGTTGGGGAAAAATAAATGTGTAAAATGTGCGGTTGGCTCGGTTCTGGTATGAAACACAACATGTATATATAACTACAAACCCTTTAAAAAACGGATTATATACAGAGCTAATATTGCAGTTTATACTAATCAGATGTAAATGATTACATACATTAATTACAATTGCAAAGAAAGGCTCAATACAATTTGTTCTGGTTTGGTATTTAAAGTATTTAAAATACCATTAGTATCTTGTCTTATAGTTAAAATATTATCTGACAAACCTTTTTCGTATCTAATATCTAAACGAACTTGTCCAAATAATTTAAGTGCTAATCCTGCTTGAAAATTTACAGCTAAATCTTGTTCTAAATCAATTTCGTTTACATCAAAACCTTCTAATTCATTTTCTAAAACATATTGAAAAGATGGACCAACAAAGATACTTATACCTTTAAAAATATCAAAACCAACCATAACTGGAACTTTAATTTTAGTTTGATCAAAAACAATTTCATCGTAAGCACTTTTGTCTTTGGTGTATAAAACTTCTGGTCTAACATACATACTATTAAAATTATATTCTAGATATATTCCGCCGTGATATCCTGTTTTTTTTTTGCTTTTAAATTGTTCTGAAATACCGGTAAAACCACCATTGGTAACATATTCGCCATTTGAGTTATAATTAAAACCAGCAGTAAAGCCAAAAGAAAATTTATCATCGTCTTGTGCGTAAATCAAAGAGATACTTAATGCTAATAAAATAAAAAGGATTTTTTTCATGAGGTGTGTTTTATGTAAAAACGAAAATAGTTGTAAATTATTTTCTTTTAATTACTTTTTGTACGGCAGCAACAATGGCTGTGTCATTTAATTTATATTTTTTTAATAATTGTGCAGGAGTTGCCGATTCTCCAAAAGTATCATCAACTGCAACAAACTCTTGTGGCGTTGGGTTGTTTTCGCTAAGAAGTCTAGCAACACTTTCACCTAAACCACCAAATTTATTGTGCTCTTCGGCAGTTACGATACAACCAGTTTTGGTAACTGACTTTAAAATTGCGTCTTTATCTAAAGGCTTAATTGTATGGATATTAATAACTTCGGCAGTAATTCCTAATTTTTCTAGTTGTTCGGATGCTTGTAATGCTTCCCAAACTAAATGACCTGTTGCAACAATAGTAACATCAGCACCTTCGGTTAATTGAATGGCTTTTCCTATAACAAATTTTTCGTCAGTTGGCATAAAAACAGGCATTTTTGGTCTTCCAAATCGCAAATAAACAGGACCAACATAATCTGCTATTGCTAATGTGGCAGCTTTGGTTTGGTTGTAATCACAGGTATTGATAACTACCATTCCTGGTAACATTTTCATCATACCAATATCTTCTAAAGTTTGGTGTGTTGCACCGTCTTCACCTAAGGTTAAACCAGAATGAGATGCACATATTTTTACATTTTTTTCTGAATATGCTACCGATTGTCTTATTTGATCATAAACTCTAGCTGTCGAAAAATTAGCAAATGTTCCTGTAAAAGGGATCTTTCCACCAATGGTTAAACCAGCAGCAATACCAATCATATTTGCTTCGGCAACACCTATTTGGAAAAAGCGTTTAGGATGGTTGTTTTTAAAGTCGTTCATTTTTAACGAACCAATTAAATCGGCACATAAAGCAACTACTTTGTCGTTTGTTTTTCCTAATTCGGTTAAACCATCGCCAAAACCAGACCTGGTATCTTTCATTTCGGTAAACGTATATTTTTTTATTGCCATTGGTATGTAGGTATTGAAAATAGTTAATTTATGAAACAAAAATAAGGAATCAAGAAAGGTATTGGATTAAAATTTCAGTAATTCTTTATAGAACTTATGAACAGGAAAACCCATTACATTAAAGTAACTTCCTTTTATTTTCTTAACACCAATATAGCCAATCCACTCCTGAATTCCGTAGCTTCCTGCTTTGTCTAGAGGTTTGAATTTTGTAACGTAATATTCTATTTCTTCGGCACTTAATTTTTTAAAAGTAACTTTAGTTGTGTCGCTAAAAATAATTTTTTTTGTATTTGATTTTAAACAAACCGATGTGAATACTTTGTGTGTGCTATTTGATAAGTCGTGTAACATTTTTATAGCTTCTGTTTCGTTTTTTGGTTTGCCAATCATGCAGTTTTTGTGCCAAACAATAGTATCTGCAGTAATGACTATCTCATTATCTTTGAGATTGCCAAAGGGCGCACTTTTTAGTTTGGCTAAAAATTCAGTAATTGCTTTCCCTTTTAAATGTTTTGGGAAAATTTCTTCCACTTCTTTTAATCGGATTTCAAAATCTAATTGTAAATCTTTTAAAAATTGATGTCTTCTTGGAGATTCTGAAGCTAAAATTAATTGGTGTTTTATTTTTTGTTGTAACATATTATTAGATTTTTAATAGAATTACGGAAAGTATTCCAAATAGCATAATGACTTTTAATAAAGTACTTAACCTGTGAAACTGTTTTTTTGTCTTTACTTCTTTAATATGATAGATAAAATAGCCTAGTGGAATAATTAAAAATACCAAACTATATATTTGCAATGGTATATTTTTAAAAGGGGAAACCAAAAAAATAATAAAAAAGAAAGGCACTAAACTTATATAGAATAGTATGGTTTGTGTTCTCTTTTTACCAATAAGAATAGGTAATGTTTTCATGTTTTGGTTATAATCACCATTAATATCTTCTATATCTTTTACAATTTCTCGTATAAAATTTAGTATAAAAGCAAAGGATGCATAGATAATAATGAGTATAAAATCATCCCAACGAACACTAAAATGGACTCTAAAATAATGAAAGAAATAAACCATCAAAATACTTTGCGCAATTAAAAAGGAGACTATAAGGTTTCCTAAAATCGCAATTTTTTTAAAATATTTAGAATAGAAGTAGAGTAGTAGTATGATAAAAATAAACACAAGGCTGTACAACGGCTTGTGGAGTATTTTAAAAGACAAGTAAAGTCCTGAAAGTAATCCAATTAAATTAAAAATTACGTAGTAAATAAATGCATTTTTTTTAGAAATAAATTGACTAATTATAACTTTTTTTGGTTTATTTATTTTATCGGTTTCTACATCAAAAATATCATTAATGATGTTTCCTGCGGCAGCAATACAAACGGTAGCAATAATCAATAAAAAAATAGAAACAAACTCGGCATATGGTGTTAAGCTACCGAGTGCTAGTTTAAATAAACCTTGTACAAAAGCGAACAGCAACACATTTTTATAACGAATGAGTTGTAAAAAACGAATAATCTTCATAAATCAAAGTTTCAATTTTATTATGAATGATTTTAAAAATCTTTTTTAACTCGAGCTAAATCACGTTTATTATCACGATCTTTCATCGTTTCTCGTTTGTCGTGGAGTTTTTTTCCTTTACAAAGAGCAATATCGAGCTTTG
>CAZWNY010000090.1:0-3275 GCA_964635575.1 uncultured Kordia sp.
AAAATCTGATGATTTTACAAATGCCGAAATTAGCTTTGAAATTGATGCAAATTCTATCAATACAGCAAATGAAAAAAGAGATGGGCATTTAAAATCTGAAGATTTCTTTTACGTAGAAAAACACCCAAAAATCTCATTTCAAAGTACTTCTTTCAAAAAAGGAAAAGGCAATGAATATGTATTAATAGGAAATATTACTATGAGAGGTGTTACTAAAGAGACTACATTAGATGTAAAATTTGGTGGAACAGCAAAAGATGGATATGGAAACACCAAAGCAGGTTTTATTATTACTGGGAAATTAAACAGAATTGACTTTGGTGTGGCTTGGAATACAAAAACAGAGCAAGGAGGATTAACCGTAGGCGAAGAAATAGATTTAAAAGTGAAATTAGAGTTTGTAAAACAATAAATATAATAATTTAAAGTATCACTTTTAATGCACATGTTAATATGGTATTAACAATTAATAATTTGTATAAAAATTCAAATTATTATGAGCAAACATTAAAACAGCAAGCTAACAACTAGTGTTAAGTTATAAGCCATTAACCTTGGCAATGTCAAGTGTCATGCAAAATGGAAAAAAAGTATAAAATAGGTTGGAAAACAGCAACAGCACTAGTCGTAGCAAATATGATTGGTGCTGGTGTGTTTACAAGCCTTGGGTTTCAATTAGTTGAAGTAACCAATACTTGGTCTATTATAATACTATGGACACTTGGGGCTATTATGGCTCTATGTGGAGCGCTGAGTTATGCAGAACTAAGTACAAGTATGCTTCGATCTGGTGGAGAATATCAATTCTTATCGAAAACCTTCCACCCATTGGTAGGTTATTTATCAGGATGGGTATCGCTTACAATAGGTTTTGCAGCTCCTGTAGCACTAGCAAGTATTGCTTTTGGAGAATATCTTTCTTTATATTTAGGTATAGATGAAGTGATATTGGCCTCATTTATTGTTGTTCTAATTACATTAATTCATACAATTAGCGTAAAACACAGTAGCTTTTTACAAAATAGTACAACCATTTTTAAATTAGCCACAATACTGGTAATTATTGTGGCTGGATTTATCATTTACACACCTGAAAATGCGTATGAATGGAGTGGTTTATGGCAAAACGAAATTTTACTACCTGGTTTTGCTGTATCATTTGTTTATGTAACTTTTTCTTATTCAGGTTGGAATGCAGCATCTTATTTAGCAGAAGAAATAAAATCACCAATAAAAAACATTCCAAAAGCATTAGTAGTGGGAACTCTTTTAGTGAGCGTTTTATACATCCTTCTAAATTTAACATTTTTGAAACACGGAACGCTTCAAAACCTTCAAGGACAATTAGAGGTGGGGCAAATAACTGCAAATGCAATATTTGGCCCTAGCGGAGGTAAAGCAATTAGCATTGCAATAGGTCTTATTCTTGTTTCGAGTATAAGTGCTATGGTATGGATTGGCCCTAAAGTTACCCAGGTAATGGGTGAAGATCATCGCTTGTGGCACTGGTTTTCAAAATTATCTACAAATGAAATCCCTAAAAGAGCAATCTTACTACAACTGCTGATTACATTAGCTATTTTAATTTCTGGTACTTTTCAGCAAATTCTTATTTATAGCGGGTTTATTTTACAACTATTTGGAGCCTTAACAATTTATTCGGTTTTTTTAAATAGGAAAAAAAATAGTGCAAACACGCTGCAATTTAAAACACCTTTTTATCCAATACCGCAATTAATATTTCTGTTTTTAAGTGCTTGGGTTTTACTATACCTTCTTTATCATCAGCCCATACAATCTTTATTAGGTCTTTTAAATATAGGCATTGGAATAATCATTTACAAATTTGACAAATCAATAAAAAAACAAAAAATATGAAATTAATAACGACCACAGCTTTATGTATTTCTCTATTATTAGGGTCTTGCAATACAAAAACCTCAAACAACAATCATTCAATAAAACACAAGACTGACCACAATAAGTCGAACCAACTAATGAACGATAATTCGTTTGAAGAATTATCAAAATCATTTGAAGACAAGGAAAGAGAGGGTTGGCAAAAACCAAGTTTGGTTATTGAAAAATTAGGAGGTATTAAAGGAAAGAAAATTGGTGATATTGGTGCAGGTACAGGATACTTTTCTTTTCGGTTAGCAAAATCAGGTGCAAATGTTACAGCAATTGATGTAGATGAACGGTTTCAAGATTTCATAAAACAGAAAATTACAAAAGAGGGAACAACCAATCTTAAAACTAAACTAGTTGGTTTTGATAATCCTGAATTAGCAAAAAATGAATTTGATGTATTGCTAATTGTAAACACGTATCATCATTTCAATGATAAAATTGAATATATGACACATTGTTTTGAAGGATTAAAGCCAGGCGGAGTATTAATGAATGTAGATTTTAAAAATAAAAAAACATCTCACGGGCCTCCTGTAAATCACAGAATAGCCGCAGAAGAAGTAAAGAAAGATTTATTAAAAGTTGGATTTGCTGAGGTAGAAATAGACCAAACAACATTACCAGAACAATATATAATAACAGCAAAAAAAGAAACAAATAGCAGCAAATAAAAATGAAGGATTTCTGGGATAAAAGATATGCTGAGAAAGAAATGGCTTATGGAAAAGAACCCAATCAGTTTTTTAAAAGTCAATTATTAAAATTAGAAACAGGTACAATACTATTACCTGCAGAAGGAGAAGGACGCAATGCTGTTTATTCAGCTACATTAGGTTGGAAAGTTTCTGCATTTGATATTAGTGAGGTGGGAAAGAATAAAGCCGATTTATTCGCAAAAAAGAGCAATGTATCCATAGACTATAAAGTTGGTGGATTTGAGGAAGCTCTTTACGAGAAAGAGTCATTTGACTGCATCGGGTTAATATATGCTCATCTTCCTGCCCAATTCAGATCCGCATATCATAAAACAATAAACAACTACCTAAAAAAAGGTGGCATCCTAATTTTGGAAGGTTTTAGTAAAAAACAATTAGAGTATAATTCAAAAAACCCAAAAGCAGGGGGTCCAAAAAATATAGATATGCTTTTCTCCATAGAAGAAATTAAATCAGATTTTAACAATTTCGAGATAATAACAGTAGAGGAAAAAGAAATTACATTACAAGAAGGATTGTATCATAACGGCAAAAGTTCTGCCATAAGATTTGTTGGAAAGAAGAAATAAATAAAAGGATTACATAATGAAACTAATTAACCAGACGGACATAAGACAAAAAGATTAAAGACATAAGACTCTTATTTTT
>CAZWNY010000091.1:0-3274 GCA_964635575.1 uncultured Kordia sp.
CACCATCCATTTGGGCAGCACCTGTAACCATGTTTTTAACATAATCAGCGTGACCTGGACAATCTACGTGTGCATAGTGACGATTTGCCGTTGAATACTCAACGTGTGATGTATTAATTGTAATACCTCTTTCTTTTTCTTCTGGAGCATTATCGATTTGATCGAAATCTAATGCTTTAGATAAACCTTTTTCAGCCAATACTCTAGTAATTGCTGCAGTTAAAGTTGTTTTTCCGTGATCTACGTGTCCAATTGTACCAATATTTAAGTGTGGTTTTGAACGATCGAAAGTTTCCTTTGCCATTTCTAATTGTTTTACTTTGTTATTATATTATATTTAGTGTACTTACTTATACAAAATTTATCGCCTCTAAATAAATAGAGCCAATGACGGGACTTGAACCCGTGACCTCTTCCTTACCAAGGAAACACTCTACCTCTGAGCTACACCGGCTTTTTATTACTAAACTTAGTTAAATAATAAAATCCACTTCATTTTTCTTAAAAAACTTAGAGCGAGAGACCGGGTTCGAACCGGCGACATTCAGCTTGGAAGGCTGACGCTCTACCAACTGAGCTACTCTCGCATATTTTTAAAACCTTCCAATAACATCAAAAGTTGAAGCTTGATAGTTACCTTCTGGTTTTAAAAAAATCTTTATTCCTGTTTTTATCAGAAACTTTGGTGGGGAGAGTAGGATTCGAACCTACGAAGTCGTAAAACAACAGAGTTACAGTCTGTCCTCGTTGGCCGCTTGAGTATCTCCCCAAATCATTAATTTTAATGAGCTTTTTATTTGTTCATTTTGAGCCGATGAAGGGACTCGAACCCCCGACCTGCTGATTACAAATCAGCTGCTCTAGCCAGCTGAGCTACATCGGCTTTTATAAACAAAAAAAGTCCGCTATTTCTAACGGACTGCAAATGTATGACTTTATTTATTTTAAACAATACTTTTTTTATTTTTTTTCACTTAAAAACACCTCTATTAATTTATTCGCATTAAAAGTTTTGTCATTTTTCATAGATAATATAAAAATTTAAACCTCCATATTTATACAATGCAACAACCTACAGCCACACATATAAATCACTAAAAACTCTTATAAACAAAACTAGCATCTTAATTTTTAAAGCTTATTAATTTTTTTTTAATATCTTCTCGTATAGCTTGTGCTATTTCTATACAGCGCTATAAGGGTGTTTTATTTAAATTCAAACCACGGATCCATCCATAAAATAAGACTGTAAATATACTGGCAATTGCATTAAATCTTTATTCATTTCTTCTAAGGAGTTATATAATTGGTTGTTTTCATTGTTTTTATTTTAAATCTCATTTGCTTTTTCCCTTCATTACCATTGATTTTTTGCCCTACCTACCTATCTATGTTGTTTTAGCAACACCTTTATTTACTTGGTTTAGTGCAATATTTTTTTGTTCTTTGTTAATAAACGACTGAAAAACTCAATACTATTTGCTTGCTAAAGCATGATTGATTTTAAAAAAAAACGTCATGTTTTCGGACAACTCCAAGCTTGTAACGCTATTGTTCTTTATTT
This sequence comes from uncultured Kordia sp., assembly GCA_964635575.1. Classification (GTDB taxonomy): domain Bacteria; phylum Bacteroidota; class Bacteroidia; order Flavobacteriales; family Flavobacteriaceae. The sequence goes on from CAZWNY010000091.1 coordinate 1,565, forward strand.
ATTTTTCTTAATCTCACATTTATTACTCCAGCGATTTAAAAGTTATAAAAAATTAACTTGAAGCGATTACTTTTTTTCGTTGTAAATCTAAGCTTTACAACGAAAAAAAATACAAAACAAAAACAATAGCGTAGTGTAGATAACCATATATACATTCTAAATAAGAAAAAGTAATCAAAATCATTTTTTAAATTATCTAACATTCATTACATTTGCGAGAATAAAAACTAATTTAACAATGGGCAGATTATTATCTTCTTCAATAGCACGAAAGTTTGCTATGGCACTTTCAGCTTTTTTCTTAATGTTCTTTTTACTGCAACATTTTGTAATCAATTTAACCTCTATACTTCCTGACAAAGGAGTAACCTTTAATGAGATTTCTCATTTTATGGGTACAAATCCGTTAATACAATATGTAATGCAGCCCATTTTAATTTTTGGCGTTATATTTCATTTTGTAATGGGTTTTGTATTAGAAATCAGAAACCGAAAAGCACAAGGTGTCAGTTACGTTAAAGATAATGGCGCAGCAAACTCTACTTGGGCGAGTAGAAACATGATTTGGTCTGGATTAGCAATTTTAGCTTTTATTATTTTACATTTTATTGATTTTTGGTTTCCTGAAATAAACATTAAATTTATTCAAGGAGATATGTCTGGTTTATTAGCAAACGGAGAAGGATATCGATATTTTGAAGAGCTACAACATAAATTTTCAAATCCTATACGAGTTGTTGCTTATGTAGTTGCATTTGTTTTTTTAGCAATGCATTTATTACACGGGTTTAATTCTGCATTTCAATCTATGGGAGCAAACAATAAATACACCAAAGCAATGAAAACTTGCGGCACAGCTTATGCTATTATAGTACCATTAGGTTTTGTAATTATTGCACTTTTTCATTATTTTAATCAGTAAAATATTATGGCAAAATTAGATTCAAAAGTCCCAAAAGGTAACATCGCCGATAAGTGGACCGATTATAAAAACCACATTGATTTAGTAAACCCTGCTAACAAACGTAATATTGACATTATTGTTGTAGGCACAGGTTTAGCTGGCGGATCCGCAGCTGCTACTTTAGCAGAACTAGGATATAATGTAAAAGCATTTGCTTATCAAGACTCACCTCGTAGAGCGCATTCAATTGCAGCACAAGGTGGTATAAATGCTGCAAAAAACTATCAAGGAGATGGCGATAGTAACTATCGGTTATTTTATGATACCGTAAAAGGTGGTGATTACCGTTCTCGTGAAGCAAACGTACATCGTTTAGCAGAAGTTTCTGGTAATATTATTGACCAATGCGTTGCGCAAGGCGTTCCATTTGCAAGAGATTATGGTGGCCTATTAGACAATCGTAGTTTTGGAGGCGTTTTAGTTTCTCGTACTTTTTACGCAAAAGGACAAACAGGTCAACAATTATTATTAGGCGCATATTCAGCAATGAACAGGCAAATTGCACGTGGGAAAATACAGATGTTTAACCGACATGAAATGTTAGACGTTGTAAAAATCGATGGTAAGGCAAGAGGCATTATTGCTCGTAATTTAATTACTGGCGAAATAGAACGTCACTCAGCACATGCCGTAGTTATTGCTTCTGGTGGTTACGGAAATGTATATTTTTTATCGACCAATGCAATGGGGTCAAACGCAACCGCTGCTTGGAAAATTCATAAAAAAGGGGCGTATTTCGCAAACCC
>CAZWNY010000092.1:0-2911 GCA_964635575.1 uncultured Kordia sp.
GTACAAGCAATTAGACGTATGAATCCAAACACAACACTAGAAACCCTAATACCCGATTTTCAAGGAATTGAAAAGCATTTAAATAAAATGATTGCGATAGCTCCAGAAATTATATCGCACAACATGGAAACCGTAAAAAGATTAACCCGTGAAGTACGCATACAAGCAAAATACGAACGCAGTTTAGAAGTATTACGCTATTTAAAAGCAAACGGACAGCGCCGTACAAAAACAGGTATTATGTTAGGTTTAGGAGAAACAAAAGAAGAAGTGATAGAAACCTTACACGATATTAAAAATGCAAATGTAGATGTTGTAACTATTGGACAATACTTACAACCCAGTAAAAAACATTTGCCAGTACAACGCTTTGTAACTCCAGACGAATTTGAAGAGTACAAAAAAATAGGATTAACCTTAGGTTTTCGACATGTAGAAAGTGGCGCATTAGTACGATCGTCATACAAAGCACACAAACATATTTTATAAATTGAGTAGTACAATACATATCGCTATTAATGGTTTTGGACGAATAGGGCGAAATATATTTCGCTTATTAATTAATAATCCAACCATAAAAGTAGTTGCTATTAATGATTTGGCAAATGCAAAAACACTATCACATTTATTAAAATACGACAGTATTCATGGGGTTTGTAACTCCGAAATTTCAAACAAAAAAAATGCCATTGTCGTAAATAAAATAGAAATACCATTATTAAATCAACAAAAAATTGAAAACATAAATTGGAAACCCTATCAAATAAATTTTGTAATAGAATGTACAGGTAAATTTAAAACCACCCAATTACTACAACACCATTTAAATAACGGAGCAAAAAAGGTGATTTTGTCAGTTCCACCAGAATCAGACGATATAAAAATGGTGGTTTTAGGTGTAAATGAACACATTTTAAATGGCACAGAAAAAATAATATCCAACGCATCGTGTACAACCAATAATGCAGCGCCAATGATAAAGGTAATTAAACAGTTATGTACCGTACAACAAACTTATGTAACCACCATACATTCCTTTACTACAGACCAAAGTTTGCATGATCAACCACATAAAGACTTACGAAGAGCGCGTGCAGCAACACAATCAATAATACCAACAACAACAGGAGCCGCAAAAGCATTAACTAAAATTTTTCCCGATTTAGTAAATAACATTGGAGGTTGCGGCATTAGAGTCCCTGTAGCAAACGGCTCACTAACCGACATCACTTTTATTATAAAAGAAGAGATAACGATAGCTGAAATTAATCAAGCTTTTAAAAACGCAGCAAACACAAGTTTAAAAGGGATATTAGCATACACCGAAGATCCAATAGTTTCGGTAGATGTCATTGGTAGTTCATACTCTTGTACATTTGATGCACAATTAACCTCAGTAATTGGTAAAATGGTAAAAATTGTAGGTTGGTATGATAATGAAATAGGATATAGCAACAGAATTATCGATTTAATTGCTAAACTTTAATGTCATAAAATAGTTGTCAAAAAAAGTTTCGCTATACATTAAAAAACTTGATTGTAATTGTTTAAATAACTCGGTTTTTTTTACAAAAGAACTAGTGTTGTAAAAAAAATAATTTCAAAATAAAACTCACTATAACAATGTGTTTTAAGAGCTAAAAATTTTAACAAACAATTGTGAGACAAGTGGTGATAAATTTCATTAAAAGGCGTATTTTTGATGCGAAATCTAAAAATTATATATTATGTATTTTGAATTAATTTATGACAAAAGTCTTGCGCATGCAAGTTATTTTATTGGCTGCCAAAAAGAAGGTGTAGCTGCAGTTATTGACCCAAAAAGAGATGTAGATACTTACATTGAAATTGCAAAAAAAAATAACATGAAAATCACTCATGTATTAGAAACACATATTCATGCAGATTTTTTAGCAGGATCTAGAGAAATCGCTAAATTAACAGGAGCAAAGATGTATGTTTCTGATGAAGGAGGAAAAGACTGGGAATATGAAATTACTGGTTTTGATTTAGTGAAATTAAAACACAAAGATGAATTCAAAGTAGGTAATTTAAAATTTGAAGTAGTACATACGCCAGGACATACGCCAGAAAGTATTAGTTTTATTTTAATTGATACGCCAGCAAGTCCAGAACCAGTAATGTATTTTACAGGAGATTTTGTTTTTGTAGGAGATATCGGAAGGCCAGATTTATTAGAAAAAGCAGCTGGTATATTAGGTACAGCTGATGCAGGTGCTATAGATATGTATAAATCAATAAAAAGCTTTGCCGAAATGGATGACCATATCCAGGTGTGGCCAGCTCATGGAGCGGGTTCTGCTTGTGGTAAAGCATTAGGTTCAGTCCCAAGTTCAACTGTTGGTTATGAAAAACACCGTAACTGGGCTTTTCAATATGAAAAAGATGAGCAAGGATTTATTGATTACTTATTGCTAGATCAACCAGAGCCACCAAAGTATTTCGCAATGATGAAAAGCTTAAATAAAATTGATAGAAGAGTAATTACTGAAGTACCTAAGTTTAAAAATTTAAATGATGCAGAATTTAATGCTGCATTTTCAAAAGGAATAAAACTTATTGATGCAAGAGAAAAACAAGATTTTGCAAAAGGGTTTATAGCAGGAGCAATAAATGCCCCAGCAAGTGATAACTTTTTTTCCACTAAAGTAAGTTTCTATGTAAATTATGATGAAGAAATTATGCTTCTTGCAGACGAATCACAAATGGAGGAATTGACTAGAAAATTAATGAGAATTGGACTAGATAATGTAAAAGGATACATTACTTCAACTAACGCTTATGACGGAGAACTTGAAAAAATTGATTTTGTGAGTATGAAAGAAATGAAATCAATGAAAAATCAAGGAACTCCCGTGATTGATCTTAGAGGTGCTTCTGAATATAAAGA
>CAZWNY010000093.1:0-2592 GCA_964635575.1 uncultured Kordia sp.
AAGTAAAAGTAACGCAACCTAAAGGGTTTGCTGAGCAAATGCTTGATTATGCTAAGAATTATACAACGCTACCTGACGTGAATTAGTTATTTTAGCTGGCAGTATTCAGTAAATTACAATTTAAAAAGTCCGGAGTTTTAATAAACTTCGGACTTTTTTTATGGGTTCCATGCTCGTTTACTCTTATCGAGTAATATTACCGCATCCTTTAGCAAAGCAACAAATTTCAATTCATCAAAACTTTTTAAAGATTTTACTTGAAGAGAACGAACTAGTTTACGCTTATTATCGTTTTTTAACTGTGGATATTTCCCCTCTAACAAACAACCTTGAACAAAAGCAACATCCACATAACTTGTTCCTTTCAATATATTTAAATACAATAGCGGTTTCTTATTGTGATGATAAAATGGAATTAACTGTATTTTTCTTCTATTTTGGGCAATGTCTTTTTAATTATACTTCTCACGTACAACATGATAGATTGATAAGGTTCAACTTGATTGAAAATGTAGTTTTCTACAGGATTCAAAATTTAAAAGAGTTTTAATTGCTATCAAATTTAATGATATGAAATAAATATTAACGGTTTAGCCTATTTTTTTTGAATTACATAGTTATAAAATAATAGCCTTTAAAAATAAGTGTTTTATACACTCATGATTATCACTTATAAAACACCTTTAGCATAAAACACTATACTTTTAGGCAGTAACTACCCATTTAGGTAGGATAGAAATTAAAAAAATAGTTTATTTTCACAAAAAAAATCCTATTTTACAAACCATTAATTTACAATAAAACAGCATCTATTTTTATTATGAAAACTCCCTTCAATTTTTTGTTTTCAAAACACCTATTTACACTAGTTTTCTGTTGTCTTTCATTCTCCTTGTTTTCTCAAAAAGAATTAAGATGGAACTCTCCAACTCTAGGATCTACACTACATTCTTTAGATTCTATTTTGGAAACAAACCCTCAAAAATATTTACAGCTAATAGATTCTTTAAAAGGAACGATTCATGAAAAAGATAAAGATCTTTTTACGATTAAATACCATTTCAAAAAGGGATGTGCTCATCGAAATTTAAACGATTTTGAAAATTTATACTTCCATTTTGAAAAAATGAAATTATATGCAATTGAGTATGGCTATAGGCAACTTTTAGCAGAGGCATATAGAGAAATGGGTGATGAGTACCTAGATCGTGGAATGTATAAAAAAGCCGTTGAAAGTTATGATAAAGGCAAAGAAAATTATGCAGAATTTGGTAACAAAGATGGCGTTCTTCGTTGTAGTTATGAAGGGTTTATAGAAAATTTACAAGGTGACTATGAGAAATCAAACGAAGTTTTAAAAGAAAACTTAGAACGCTATAAAAAATCCAATCCTATTTATTTAATGGCTTTAAGTACGATAGCAGACAACTATGTCACTCTTAAAAATATTGACAGTGCGTATGCTTATGTTAATAAAATGACTTTTAAAACTGGCGACGATATCAATAATTATAATTACCAATATCATTATAACGGTATTGCTACTACATATTTTATAGAGAAAAACAATATTGAAAAGGCGATATATTATAATAATTTACTTGACGAATTCAGGATTACTTATCAAGACTCTAAATCCTTTTTTGAAAACAAAGTAGCCATTGCAAAACTAACAAATGACGTAAAAACTCAGCTTATATATATTGATTCTTTAAAAATAATTGCTGACAAACACATTTTTTCTTTAGAAACAAAAAAAGTTATTGATACTGAAACTCTTTATACTACAGAAAACAAAGTAATAGTACAGCAAGACACTATTTTTAAAAACACGCTATTTTTAATAGGTCTATTAATCGTTTTTGTAATTAGTATTGTATTAGGTGTTAAAAAATATGTTGCCTATAAAACAGCGCAGGAAAAATTAATAGTAAAAATGCAGCAAGAATTACAGAGCGTTTTATTAGAAGTAAATATACAGGCTCAAAACAAAGATAATGAGAACATCATTGGCTCTATTTCTGATAAAATTAAACATTTAACTACAAAATATAATTTAACAGATAGAGAGTCTGATGTTTTATTACATATTACAAAAGGGCTTAACAATCAGGAAATTGCAGATGAATTATTTGTTTCTATAAATACTATAAAATACCACACACGTAATTTGTACGAAAAATTAAATGTAAAAAAACGTGCTGAGGTTAGTTCTAAATTAATGTATGATGACTAAAGATTGATTTCAACTTCAATTTCAGTCGTCAGTACGCACTAGTCAGTAAATCGATTTCAAGTTCAACTTCGATTTCATTTTTTTTAAATAACGGGCAGTTGTGCTTTGCAACAAAAACACTCTTGGTGTATTGCTAAGACACTTATTTTCCATCTTTTTTCTGCTCTTTTTTTTTCTTCTGTAAACCAACTCATAAAACCCAATAAACTACCCAAAAGGATGGGGTAAAAACCATAATAACACTCTAATATTGCACCATAATTTACCCCAAATATGGAAAAATGCATACATACCAAATATCTAAAAAGTACATTAAAAGAAAATGTTGCAAAACTTAAAAAGTTACAAAAACAACT
>CAZWNY010000094.1:0-2530 GCA_964635575.1 uncultured Kordia sp.
CAAGATGAATTTAGATTTTCAAAACAAATAGAAATAGATAAAAATGAAGATTTAGAACACGGAAGAACAGAAACACGTATTTGTAGTGTAGTAACTGATTTTCAATTTATTGAAAATCAAAATGAATGGAAAAATTTAAAAAGTATAGTACGAATAGAAAGTGTTCGAGAATTTAAAAACAGTGATAAGAAAAAAGAAACATCAACTCCTTATTATATATCAATCTTAAAAAATAATGCTTCTTATTTTCAATCTGCAATACGTTCTCATTGGGCTGTTGAAAATAAATTGCACTGAACACTTGATGTTAGTTTTTCAGAAGAAGCCTCTAGAAAAAGAGCAGGTAGTGCTTCTCAAAATTATTCTGTCTTACTAAAAATTGCTCTAAATCTATTAAAAAATAAAAAGACAGAGAAACAAGGAATTAAAGGAAAAAGACTAAAAACAGGTTAGGATAATCAGTATTTATTAAAGGTGTTAAAAATAAAAGTGTGAGTTTACCCTAGTATTAATGCAATATTAACGCTTGTTTATTCTTATTTTTGTACTTTGCAAAACCAAATGAGAATACTACAAATTATTATAATATTAATTAGCACCTCTTTTTTTTCTCAAAAAAAATTATCGGTAACAAAAACAGATAGCATTCCGTTAAATGCAACTACTTTTTTGGGCATAAACATGTATAATAGCATGTATTATACAAAAGGCAATGTGTTTTATAAAAAAACTGAAGATCAGCTATATAGTTATAAAAATTTCACATTAGGTAAAATTTCAAACATCGATTTTTTAAACCCCTTAGAAATCACACTTTTTTATAAAAATTTCAACACCGTAGTACAACTCGACAGAAGGCTAGGTCAATTAAAAAAGAAAAATTTTAATTTTTCAAGAGGTTTTTTAGAATTTAGCTTTGTAGGTACCGCTAGTAATCATCGATTATGGATGTTTAATGTAACTAATCAACAATTAGAAATATATAATTTAATTACAGGGAAAACAGAAGCAAAAACACGACCTATTACCTCAAAAATAATTAAAATAGTAAACACCTATAACTTTTGTTGGATATTAACACCTACAGCAATTTTACAATATAATAATTACGGGAGCTTAATAAAGCATTATAAATTATCAGGCTTTGATAATTTAGTTAATAGCACTCGTTATTTTTTATTAAGAAAAAATAATGAACTGTTTTTGTTTCATAAAAAAAATGAAACGCTAAAAAAATTAAATTTTAATAAAATTGTAATCAAAGACTTTTATTTACTAAATGAAACGGTGTATATTTACAGCGGTAAAAAATTATATAGCTATAAAATAAATTTATAAAACACACTAACTATGCACGTAGCCATTGCAGGAAACATAGGGGCAGGAAAAACTACACTCACTAAATTATTAGCAAAACATTATAAATGGAACCCTCATTTTGAGTCGGTAGATGAAAACCCGTATTTAGATGACTTTTACGGACAAATGGAGCGTTGGTCTTTTAACCTACAAGTTTATTTTTTAAATAGTCGTTTTCGTCAGGTTTTAGAGCTAAGAGAGTCTGGTGAAAAAATTATTCAAGACCGTACCATTTATGAAGATGCACATATTTTTGCTCCCAACTTACACGCAATGGGGTTAATGACAAATAGAGATTATGAAAACTATTCGTCATTATTTGATTTAATGGAAAACTTAGTAACTCCTCCAGATTTATTAATTTATTTACGTGCAAACATATCTACCTTAGTGGGACAAATACATAAACGCGGTAGGGATTACGAAAACTCAATAAGCATCGATTATTTGAGCCGCCTAAACGAACGTTATGAGGCTTGGATTTCTACCTATAAAAAAGGAAAACTAATGATTATAGATGTCGATAATTTAAACTTTGTTGATAATCCAGAAGATTTAGGGTATATTATTAATAAAATAGATGCCGAAATTAACGGATTATTTTAATTCTGTACTCGACAATTTAAATCATGTAATTTTCTAAAAACAACAGTTTAAAAAACATTAGGTTGCTGGTTTATAGTTTTTCTTATCAACTACCATTTTTGAAATAATTTCTTTCAAAATTTCAGAAGTTCCTCCGCCTATTGGCCCTAAGCGACTATCTCGAAATAAACGTGCCATTGGATATTCCTCCATATAGCCGTAACCACCTAATATTTGCAAACATTCATAAATTACCTCATCTGCCATTTTAGTAGCTGCTAATTTACTCATTGTAGCTTCTTTTACTACATATTCGCCATCGTTTAATCGTTTGGCTACGGAGTAATTAAATTCTTTACAAATTTCCATTTGTGTAGCTGCGTCTGCTATTTTGTGACGCAATACTTGAAATGTATTTATTGTTTTCCCAAATGCGGTACGTTCCGACATGTAATTAATTGCGTAATCTATGGCGTATTCTGCTCTTGCATGTGCATTGATACCCATTATTAAACGCTCCAATGCAAAGTGTTGCATAATGTATGGAAATCCTTGATTTTCTTCTCCCATTAAATTACTTGCAGGT
>CAZWNY010000095.1:0-2495 GCA_964635575.1 uncultured Kordia sp.
CTTGGGATTCTGAAAATCAAATATTAGGTCGAACTCAGGTTATTAAGTAATAGTTTAATCAATTCAAGTCGAAAATGAAAAAAACGCTTATATCGTACTAAAATTAAGACTTAATAGAGTTCTTTATTTTTTAAACGCAATGCATGTGCTAGTGGGTTAATGTTATTAAGCTAATGGAAACAATTGCTAATATAATTCCGATACTGTTTTTTTTTGATATTTTTTCTTTAAATAAAAACAAGCCAAGCAATGTTGAGAGTAATACAATAGCAACATTATTAATAGTGAAAATTGTAGAGCTTTCTAAACCCTTTGTCTGCAACGCTTTTAACAAATAGTACATTGCATAATAATTAGGAATTCCCAATACAATACCTCCAATGATGCTACGTAGCGTAATTTTAGTTTTTTTTGTAATAAGTAGATACAGTAATGAAATACAGCCCAAAACACCAGCTATTAAAAATATAGACGATAAATAGATAGATGTTTCAGTTTTAGAAACGTAGGTAATTTCTATGTATTTTAAAGTTGTGTCTAGCATACCCGAACCAAAAAATAACAATACAGGTAAATAAATATAAGATGCATTGAATGCTTTTCCATCTTTAAGTGATGTGAAGTATACCGCAATTAATGCCAATACAATACCTATTACTTTATAAACACCAACCGATTCATTATATATAAAAACACCAAAAATAATAGGAATTATTACACTCATTTTACTTGAAACCGCCACAACAGACATACCTAACTTTTGAGCAGTTAAGCCCAAAATATAAAACATAGTAACAAATAAAAACCCTAAAAAAGATGCGCCTAAAAACCAATCTTCATAAGGTGTATTTGCTATGGAAAACCTTACTTCCGAAGAAAAATAAGCTACAAAAAAAGCAATAAAGTAATTAAATACAATGGCTTGAAACGTATTTACTTTAAATTTTTCAAAAAGTTTAAATATTACAAATAACGAAGCGTTTAATAAAACGCTTAAAAAAATATAACTCACTTATTTTATCTTTTTAATGAAATGGTTTGTTTATAATCTAGTGGATAGTCATAATGAAAACCGCCTAGTTTATACCTGATTTTTCCTTTATAATTTACTTCTATCTTTTTAGTAGATAAAATCTTTAAAATACTAGTGAGTATATCTTGTTGCTTCTTTTTAAATACTTTTTTAAATGGTATAATTGCAGTTAAAGGAAGAATGAACGCTTCCTTTTTTGGAATGGTAAATAATTCAGATTCAATGGTTGCAACATCTAAATTGTCTATAAATACATGAATGTCTTTTGCTTGTAAAGTGCCTCCAATAGCATTGGGATTATGAAATAACACCCTAGCCTGTACTGTGAAGTTTTGTAAAGATGTGTCTATCAAATTTATAGATTTTACTTCTATAAATATTGGTTTTTCGGTTAAAGAACAGCTGCCCAATGAAAAACTCAAAATAAGCAATAATAAAACAATTCGCATTAATTTAATTTTAGTAATTTTATGTGGCGAAATTACGCAAAAGGTTTAATACCTAATCTATAATAAGTAAACAAAAAATAAATTGACTATAACACAATTAAAACGCATATTTCAATCGGAATTAGCTTCTATTTACCCGAAAACCGAAATTGATTCTTTCTTTTTTATTTTAGCAGATGCATATCTACAACTAAAACGAGTAGATATTGCTTTACAACCTAATTTTAAAATAGAAGACAATCGATTTAACTACGCATTAAATGATTTGGTAGCACAAAAGCCAATTCAATATATAATTGGAACTACGGAATTTTATGGTTTAGAATTTATGGTAAATGAGCATGTGCTTATACCAAGACCAGAAACCGAAGAATTGGTGGATTGGATTGTGGAAGACAATAAAACATCCGATAAAATTTCTATTTTAGATATTGGTACAGGTTCTGGTTGCATTGCTATTACTTTAGCAAAAATAATGATTTCTGCCAAGATTACAGCAATGGATATTTCTAAAAAAGCTATAGAAATAGCAAAAAAAAATGCATTTAACAATGAGGTAATCGTTGGTTTTATTGAAAACGACATTCTTAAAAAACCACAAAATACTCTTGAAAAAAAATACGACATTATAGTTAGTAATCCTCCATATGTACGCGAGTTAGAAAAAGAAAAAATGCAAAATAATGTATTAGAAAACGAACCGCATTTGGCTTTGTTTGTATCGGATGATAATCCGTTATTGTTTTATGATGCTATTGCAGATTTTGCTTTAAAAAATTTAAAAAAAAATGGTTTACTCTATTTTGAAATAAATCAATATTTAGGTGACCAAACCCTTCAATTATTAACTGAAAAAGGATTTAAAAATAGTATACTCAAAAAAGATATTTTTGGTGTAAATAGAATGCTTAAATCTCAATTATAAATAAAAAAGAGAAGCCAAATTAATGACTTCTTGTCACTAGCATTGCGTTATAAATCAAAGATACTTAATTGATTAGGATTGCTGTTTT
>CAZWNY010000096.1:0-2489 GCA_964635575.1 uncultured Kordia sp.
GGCGAACGAAAATTTGAACGGATAAAAGCACAAAACGGAAATGGTCAAGCACAACGCAATAAAAATTCTTCTCATTCTCGCTATCGGAATATTCCAAAACGGAAACTCACAAACAATCGGAATAATTGACCCAACACCAAAACCACCAAAAGTGGCAACATTCCAACAACCAAATATAGTAAATACAACTAACGGAATAAAAACACCTCAAACTCCAAACATTTACAACCCAAATTTAAGTATTCAGCAAAGAAATCAAATGCTTATTCAACAAGCAGATACACAAATTCAACAACGCCGAATACAAAGCAGACAACTCGTACAAGAAGCAATATCTGAATTTGACAATCCAAACGGAAATATAAACTACAACTTACCAAGCAAAGCGCATTTAAAAGGAACGGAACATTATCGAAAAGTTTACAAAGAACTTTTAGCAATGAATAAAAACGATTATTCAGTCAAAGATATCACTTTCAAAGTTGAAAACGCATATTACGAGAACACAGAAAACAAAGAAGAATTTAACAATACAATTTCAGAAATCGGAAAATTCCTTTTAGAGAAAATGGATGATTTTGGGTATGATAAAAAAAGTAATGTCGCAAAGAACTTTATACTTTTTAAATTCTTTGCAGATACTTTACAAATCAAAAAGAAAGATTTAAAACATTTACCTATAATGTACGACTTTGAAGATATAATGGGTAAAAAAGATTTTTCTAAAATGTATGTTACAAAATTACTTCGTGAAAATACAGGTAATTGCAACTCAATGCCAAGACTATATTTAATACTCGCAGAAGAAATTGGAGCAGAAGCATTTTTAAGTTTTTCGCCACATCATTCATATATTAGATTTAAAGATGAAGAAGAAAATTGGTTTAATGTAGAACTCACAAATCAAATGTTTAGTACCGAAACAATGATATTAAACTCTGGTTTTATAAAAGCAGAAGCATTAAACAATGGTTTATTTATGCGCAGTTTAAGTAAAAAAGAACATTTTGCACATATGCTAATCGAATTTGCAAATGGTTATACACATAAATATGGTTATGATGATTTTGTTTTAAAAGTAACAAACAAAGCATTAGAATTATATCCTAATTTATTAAGTGGACATTTCCACTTATCAAATTACAATTCACAAAATTTTGAAAACGTTGCAAAGCAACTAAATATAAACCCAAGAGATAAACAAGATTTACAAAAAATAAAAAATTACCCAAGAGCAATCAAACTATTACAAAAGGTACAGAAAGAATACAACTTAATAGATAATTTGGGTTATGAATTCATCACAGAAGCACAATATAAAAACTGGATTATCTCATTACAAAAAGAAAAAGGAAACCAAAAAATTCAAGAAATAAAAGAAAAATTGGAGATTAAACTAAAACTAAATAATTTTAAAGACTAAATGAAAATAATAACTACAATATTACTCTTTTTGGCAATCAATTCTTTTTCACAAGACAGAGAAGAATTATACCAAGACGCTTTTAAACAACTAACCGAAATGTTAGAAAACAAACAAGATATTAACTTTAAAAAAGCAGTCTTTTTAGTAGAAAACGCTTATTTAGTTGGTGAGTTAGATACAGTCTTTGTCAATAATCAAATCAAATTTTTAAAAAATTTGTGTTTAGGCATTTTAAAAAATAGAACATCCGAATATCAAGAGCGAGATATTCAAGAAGTAAACAAATATGCAAGTTTGTTTTCTGTAATAAAAGACACCATACCAATGATAAATCAAAAAGGAGAAGAATTTATACACTTACCTTTTACCTATGACTTTGACGATAGTTTTGGTCATAGCAATTGGAATAAAATGTTAGTGAGTAAACTTTTAGAAACAAAAAAGGGTAATTGTCATTCATTGCCTTATTTATACAAAATACTCGCCGAAGAAATAGGAACAACAGCACATTTGTCTTTAGCACCAAATCACTTTTACATAAAACACCGCAGTTTAAAAAATGGTTGGTACAACACAGAACTTACAAGTGGAATATTCCCAATAGATGCGTGGTTAATGGCATCTGGTTACATTCATTTAAAAGCAATACAAAATGGCGTTTTTATGAAAGCACTAACACAAAAAGAAAGTATTGCACTTTGTTTGGTTGATTTAGCACAAGGTTATCAAAAAGCAGAATTTTATGATATTGACTTTGTTATAAGGTGTGCAGATAAAGCAATTGAACATTTTCCAAAATATGTAAATGCAATGATTTTAAAAGCAGAAGCAAAAGGAAAGAAAATTGAAAATTATCTTTTAACTTACAATAAAGACTTTTCAAATGTTAATGAATTTCCTACAACAAGAGAACTCTTTTTAGAAATACAATCAGAATTAACAACGATACACGAATTAGGTTACAGACAAATGCCCGAAGATATGTATCTAAATTGGTTAGTTTCATTACAAAAAGAAAAAAACAAATACACTAACAAAAAAATTAATACCTTTACAAAACCAA
>CAZWNY010000097.1:0-2355 GCA_964635575.1 uncultured Kordia sp.
GTTTGTTGTTATTGCTAGTAGCAATACGATTGTGAATGTGATTATTTTTTTCATTGTTATTGGGTTTGTATTCATACGATGACTTTAAGTCATCGTATGAATTTTGTTAATTATTATGTAAGTAAATCTAAAACAGATGTTTTCCCCATTTTATATATTTTCATTACTGCAGAAACACACTCATCAAAACCATATTTTGCGTTATTGTATAATGCACTTGCAACTTGGTTTGCTTTTAAATTATATACTTTGTATAGATTATAAGCCGTTTTATAAGCATCAAATTTTAAAATATCTTTAGCGATTTTAGCAACTGTTGTGTAAGAACTATTGTATTGAGTTTTAAGCACTTTAAAAATGAAATCTGCTTCTAAATTAGCCGTTTTCATAATTTTTGCTGCCGTATAACCATTTACAGAAAACACTTTGGTTAACACATTACCAATTTGAGTAATATTAAAATTTTTACTTTTTAATAATTTTATAATTGCTGCTTGTTTGTAGTTATAATCTTTTTCTAAACTGCGTGCAATATCGTTTGCATTATAATTAACCGATTTGGCTAAGTTTACCATAGTACTTGCATTAGTGTTAAATCTGTTTTTAATTGCAGACAAAATATGGTTTACTTGATATCCTGAATTTTTAAAAGCATTTATAGTTTCTTGTGCCGTTAATTGGTAATGTTTTTTCAGAAATGCAACTATAATATCTACATTTTTAAACCCTTTTGCTTTAATTTGTTTAATAGTTTTTTCTGCTGTTTGATGTGCTTTTTTTTGGAGTCTAATAAACAGTTCTACTTCACGATCTGTTTTAATGAAATTGTTAAAACCAGTTGAATTTGAGGTTGAAGTATTTTTTAATGTCGGTTTTGTGCTGCTTTTTAAAGTGCCGTTCCAACTGCCACCTAATTTTTTTCCTTTCCACGCCCAAATACCAGTAAATTTTTTATTGTTATTTACTAAAGCCCATTCAAAATGACCAGTATTGTTTCCGTTAGTAAATGTTCCTTTTACAATATCTTTAGAAACTGTTGCATTAATAACACCAACATTTTTATAATCGCCTGTTATTTTATTACCGTTTTGATGTAAACGTAATTCACCAAATGTAGAAGTCCAAGTACCTTGTATGTTTGCAATAGTTTGGTTTTCTTCCATATTTATCCAATCTGCATTAGAAAACTTTTTTTGTTTTCTAAAACTAATATTTAAGTTTGGTTCACCACTACAAGCACAATATTTACCTACAATTAATTCATTATTGGTATTGTTTTTAATAAATGCTTTAAACTTGTATATTTTACGATTGTATCTAAAATAACCGTTTAGTTTATTATCAGTTTTGTTATACGTAGCGTTTAATTTTCCGCCATCTATTAAGAAACTACCTATAACTTTATCATTATTTTTTGTTAAGGTGATCATTTCTTTGGTACTATTGCTTAAATTCATTTCCCATGTTGCTTCAAATTGTGCATAAGAAAATGTGATTGCTAATAATAGGATACTAAGTATTGTTTTTTTCATTATTTTGGGTTTTTTATATCGGATTAAAATCCGGTGTTAATATATGCGTCGTTCCTATGGAACTTTTTAAAACATTTTTTGAATGGTATAATCACTCATATTTATAGTTGTTGGTATTTCTGATAAAGCAGTTATTTTCATTTCCATTTGTTTTTTACCTTTATTGTACATGGTCATTTCCATCACATAACCTTGCCCTTTATTTAAAAGCGATGTCGCATTCGATTTTTTATTGCCAAACATTTTATTCATGCCACTTAAATAATCTTGGTAATCAAAATTAACTTCTGGTGCAAACCAAGCATCTACTTTAGTGTCTTCATCCGTAATAATATATTGATAGCAAGTGTAACCGTTTATCATTTTAGTTTTGCCAGTTTTTACCATATTTGCGGTATCATTTTCTTCTACAGGTTCTTGTTTCATCATTTTTTCCATAAAAACCATTGACATTACTCTTGCTGTTTTTTCGGCAGGATCTATCATTATGGCTGCTTTATTATCTAAATCGTTTATGATAATGCTTTTAGGATTTTCTAACTCCGACATTAAACCATCTTTACCGTAAGATTGTTTCATTTGCATAATTTCGCCGTTTCGTTTAGTATGATCGGTTACTTGCATGGTTGCAGTTATATTAAAGGTGTAAGATGTTTTTGTTTTTACTTCTTTTCCGCTCATCATATCGCCTAACATTCCGCCAAACATATTGTTTGCTTGTTGTTGCTCTTGATTTACTTCTTCGTTATTTTTAGTGTTTTTCTTTGATTTCTTTGATTTCCTTTTTTTCTTCTTTTTGGTCTTACCATCTATAGTTTCTTCG
>CAZWNY010000098.1:0-2351 GCA_964635575.1 uncultured Kordia sp.
TAACCAATTTAGCAGTTTTAGAAGTAACCAATAAAGGTTTTAAATTATTAGAACGAGCTCCAGGAGTAAGCGTTGAAGAAATTAAAAATGCCACTGAAGGCACCTTAATTATTGATCGTGATATACCCGAAATGAAGCTATAATTAAATAAACTTACACAATTTTATCATTAGTAAGAAATGTCAGGTATTTACTTACATATTCCTTTTTGTAAACAAGCATGTTATTATTGTGATTTCCATTTTTCTACTTCACTAAAAAAGAAAAATGAAATGGTGAAAACATTAGTTATCGAACTGCAAATGCGTAAAAATGAATTGCAAAACGAAACCATAGAAACCATCTATTTTGGTGGAGGAACTCCTAGTCTGTTAAACCTTAACGACATTCAGCTTTTATTACAAACCATTACAGATAATTATACCGTAGCCAAAAACCCAGAAATTACCTTAGAAGCCAATCCAGACGATTTATCACTACAAAAAATACAAGAACTCGCAAATACCTCAATTAACCGATTAAGTATTGGTGTGCAATCTTTTTTTGAAGATGACCTACAGTTAATGAACAGAGCACATACCGCACAAGAAGCTGAAAAATGCTTAAAAAATGCGACATCGTATTTTAATAATATTACTGTCGATTTAATTTATGGAATTCCAAATATGAGCAATCAAAAATGGGAGCAAAACATACAAAAAGTACTTCAATTTAATATTAATCACATTTCTAGTTACGCACTTACCGTAGAACCAAAAACAGCATACGCTAAACGAATTGAAAAACAAATTATGGAGGCTCCAAACGATGAAGTTGCACATCAACATTTCGAAATTTTAGTAAACCTGCTTACTAAAAATAACTTTGTACACTATGAGCTATCTAACTTTGGCAAACCTAATTATTTTTCGAAACACAATACCGGTTATTTGCAAAACAAAAAATATTTAGGTATTGGTCCTTCAGCACATTCATTTAACAGAAATACACGTAGTTGGAATGTTGCCAACAACGCACAATATATTAAAACAATACAGAATAATGAGCTGCCAAATACCATCGAAATTTTAACCAAAAATGATCAATTTAACGAATATATAATGACAGGTTTACGAACTATGCTTGGTGTTAATACAACAACAATAACTCATAATTTTGGCAATAATTTTACAGACACATTATTGCAATCTGCTCAAAAATTTATAGACCAAAAACTACTAACTTACAATAATAATATACTCGAAACCACCCAAAAAGGAAAATTTTTATGTGATGGGATAGCTTCTGAATTGTTTATTGTAGATTAATTTGTATTTTTAAACAGTGAAAGCAATTATAACACATAAAAAAGAAACCTTTACGATAAATTTATCTAACCCGTTAGATATCTCTATACCGCTACAAAACGGAATAGAAAATCCAAATGCATGGTATTTAAATCCACCTAAAATAACACCTGTTCAAATAAATGATTGGATAGGTAGTGTAAAAAAAGGAGCTTCTACAAATTTTAACTCCATTAGTTTTAATCCGCATAGCCATGGTACACATACCGAATGTATTGGTCATATTACCCAAGATTTTTACAACATAAATAAACAATTAAAAACCTTTTTTTTTATCACTGAAGTAATTACCATACAACCTGTTGAATTAATGGGAGATTTAGTAATTACACAAGAGCAAATACAACAAAAATTAAATAATAAATACCCAGAAGCAGTGGTAATACGAACTCTGCCAAACACCTCTAAAAAATTATCGCAACAATACTCAAATAGTAATCCGCCGTATTTACTAAAAGAAGCCGCCGTATATTTAAAAGAAATAGGCGTGCAACATTTATTAATTGATTTACCAAGTATCGATAAAGAAAAAGATAATGGACAATTATTAGCACACAATGCTTTTTGGAATACCGAAGGCAAAACACGAATAAACGCAACAATTACAGAGTTTGTTTTTGTAAAAGATACGATAAAAGATGGTCGTTACTTTTTAAATTTAATGATTGCTCCATTTAAAAATGATGCCACACCAAGTAAACCAGTTTTATATAAAATTATAAATTACTAGCAGAAGTTATATTCCTATTAATTTAAGAAGTATTATACTCTATTGGGTGGTTTACAATCAAAAGGTTCTGTTCAATTTCAAAACACTAACTATCTAAAAACTTTCGATAATTAGTTTTTCTTGATATTTTTTAGGTTCATTTTTCTAAATAGTTACCAAAGGACTCATTAAAAAATTAAGGAACCACCCTTTTTAGCAGACGCAAATTTACAACCTAATTACAGAAGTAACAATACTTTAATAATAATTAATTTGTTAAAATTTCATGTGTTTAA
>CAZWNY010000099.1:0-2262 GCA_964635575.1 uncultured Kordia sp.
TTGTTCGTTAGGAACAGAAATTATAGCTACATCAATAGGTGTTTTATTAAAATGAGCTTTAATGGTTTTAATATCATATATGCTTACTCCATTTTTTTTAGTTCCAATTTTGTTAACATCAACATCAAATCCTTTTATTATTTCAATGCCTTCACTATAAAACCCTTTAAAGTTTATTAATGCAGTTCCAATATTTCCTACACCAATTATAAATGACTTTCTATGTGTGTGATATCCCAAGAAAAATTCTATCTTTTCAATTGTTAACTCTAAATCATACCCGATTTTAGTTTTCCCTTTTATATTTATCTCTGCAAAATCTTTTCTTATCTGAGTAGGGTCTATATTTAATATTTTTCCCATTACAGGTGCAGTTATATACTTTAACCCTTTAGACTTCTTTGATTTTAGATAGAATAAATACATAGGGATCCTGCGTATTGATGCTCCTGAAATTTTTATTTTTTTAGTCATTTTTATTAGTGAAATATTTCTCTAATGCAAATGTAATAGAAATTACTTTAATAGAGAAATATTTCTCTATTAAAGTTTTGTTAAAATAAATTTATAGTTTATTAAAATCACGACAGTAAAAAGATGGGGTGTTGGGTGTGTAGTGTTCTGTTTTTCTATTTTAGCACAAGATCCTTGAGTTTAGATGCTATTTTTGCATTAACGCTAACGGTTACGCTTATAAATAGTTTGATTTTATACTTTATTGGGTGATTCGTTAATTGTTACAGCGTTAATTTTTTCTGTAAATCGTCCACATATTTTTTAAATTGTTTATCGGTGCTAGACAAGTTGTTTACTGTTTTACAAGCATGTAATACGGTTGCATGATCTCGCTGACCAATTTGAGAACCAATACTTGCTAGTGATGCTTTTGTGAATTTTTTGGCAAAAAACATCGCTATTTGTCGTGCTTGTACAATATGACGTTTTCTAGTTTTTGATTGTAAGGTAGATACATCCATTTGAAAATAATCGGAAACTATTTTTTGTATGTAATCTATCGAGATTTCTTTTTTGGTATATTTTACAAATTTCTCAACTACTTCTTTAGCTAACTCAATTGTAATTTCTCTTTTGTTAAAAGACGATTGTGCAATTAAAGAAACAATTGCACCTTCTAATTCTCTAATATTAGATTTAATATGTTTGGCAACGTACTCAATAATATCGTTTTCCATGTCTACGCCATCTCGGTATAGTTTATTTTTTAAAATGGCAACACGAGTTTCAAAGTCAGGACGTTGCAACTCTGCCGACAAACCCCACTTTAAGCGAGACAGTAAGCGTTGTTCCATATCCTGCATATCTACAGGCGCTTTGTCGGAAGTTAAAATTAGTTGTTTTCCGTTTTGGTGTAAATGATTAAAAATATGAAAGAAAACGTCTTGTGTTTTTAATTTCCCTGAAAAAAATTGGACATCATCAATAATTAAAACATCTATAATTTGATAAAAATGTATGAAATCATTTCGATTATTTTTTCGTACGGAATCGGTATATTGTTGTATAAATTTTTCGGCAGAGATGTATAAAACAGTTTTTTCAGGATATTTATCTTTTATTTCTACACCAATTGCATGTGCTAAATGTGTTTTTCCTAAACCAACACCTCCAAAAATTAATAATGGGTTAAAAGCAGTTCCACCAGGCTTATTAGCAACCGCTAAACCTGCAGAGCGAGATAAACGATTAGAGTCTCCTTCTAAAAAATTATCAAAATTGTAATTCGGATTTAATTGCGATTCAATTTTAACATTTCGAATACCCGGTATAATAAACGGATTTCTTAACTCGGGACTTTTATTTTTTAATGGTGCATTTACATTTTGACTTTTTAAAGAAGCCCTGTTTGTACTCGGAATTTTTTCGGTAAAGGGTTGTTTATTACCATACGTGTTTTCCATTTTAATAACGTACAATAATTTTGCATTTTCGCCTAATTCTTTGGTTAATGCAACTTTTAAAATTTTAACATAATGCTCTTCTAACCATTCGTAAAAAAATTTACTAGGCACTTGAATGCTTAGTACATTATCGGCAAATTTAACAGGCTTAATAGGCTCAAACCATGTTTTGTATGCTTGTGTTTGTATGTTATCTTTAATAAAAGATAAGCAATTTTCCCAAACGGATAATGCTGTTTTACTCATGGGTTAAAGTTATAAAGTTGTTATTATAGTAAGTTTTTACAGAATGAATTTAAATTCCTATTCTTAATGAGGACAAATATGTGAACAATAAAGTGAA
>CAZWNY010000100.1:0-2213 GCA_964635575.1 uncultured Kordia sp.
AAAACAAGAATTTTTAAAGGCTAAAGCTGATTTTAGACAAACCAATTCAGTTTTTTTACCAAAAATAACAGCATCACATACAGGGATTTCAACAACAAACCCTTTAATGGCGTTTGGCTCTAAATTAAATCAAGGAATTTTAACTTCTGGAGACTTTAACCCTACCCTATTAAACAACCCCGAGGAAGTTACTAATTTTGCAACTATTTTTCAAATACAGCAACCTCTAATAAATCTAGATGGTTTTTACCAACGTAAAGCTGCAAAAAACAAGATGAATGCTGTTGAATTACAAATCCTAAGAAATAGAGATTATTTAACTTTTGAAGCAGAAAAAGCGTATATGCAATTGCAATTAGCTTACAAAGCAGTAGCCGTCTTTAAAAAAACCTATACGGCAACACTAGAAAATAAAAAATTAGCCGAAAACAACTTTAAACAAGGATACCTACAAAAAACAGACATTCTATCTATTAACGTTCGTGTAAACGAGGTAAAAAACCAATTACAAGCAGCAAAAAGCAATGTTTACAATGCTTCCGATTATTTATCTTTTTTGATGAATACAAAAGAAGATGCGGTATTAATTCCTACAGACAGCTTAACTATAAATTCGTTAGCAACTCCAATCAATACAATAATTTCTAAAAACAGAGCAGACATTAGAGCAATGCAACTATCTACTGAAGCCTATGAAGCCTTAAACAAATCTGTTAAAATGTCGTTTTTACCTAGCTTAAATGCTTTTGGAAGTTATGAATTATATGATCAAAACATGTTTCAAGGATCTGCAAGCGGATATTTAGTAGGCGCATCTTTAAATTGGAATCTTTTTGACGGCTATAAAAATATTGGAAAATCTCAAAAAAGCAAAGCACAATACGATCAATCTGTTTTAGAATACGAACAATATGTTTCTCAAAGTAAAATAGACTTAAACAAAGCAAATAGAATGCTACTAGATGCCGATAATAAATTAAAAACAACACAATTAGCACTGCAACAATCAAAAGAATCTTTACGAATTAGAACAAATCGTTTTAAGGAAGGACTAGAAAAAACAACTGATTTATTATTATCAGAAGCACAATACGCTCAAAAACAACTAGAATATTACAAAACTATTTTTGAGTACAATTACGCATACCATTACTTACAATTTTTAACTAAAAAATAATTTAGAACACATGAAAAAATATATCCCAATAATTGTCGCAGCCCTATTAATAATAAGCTGTAGTAACGATTCAAAAAAAACAATTACTAAAAAAGAACCCGCTATACCTGTAAAAGTTAGCACTGTTAATAACAGCAATCACAATCAGTTTTTTACTGCTAGTGGTAAAATTGAAGCTGTAAACAATGCAACCCTTAGCACTAGAACAAGTGGCTATATTGATCGTGTTTATGTAAAAATTGGTGATAAAGTACGTAAAGGAGATTTATTAATTTCAATTAACAATGCTGATTTAAAAGCAAAACGCGCCCAAATAAATGCTAAAATTATTGAAGCTACCGCAGCCTATAACAATGCTAAAAAAGACTATACACGTTACACTAGTTTATTAGCTCAAAACTCTGCTTCTCAAAAAGAAATGGATGACATCACTGCTAATTTTAAAATGGCAAAAGCTCGCTTAAATGCTGCCAATGCAATGAAAAACGAAATAAACTCTCAATTTAAATACGTTGACATTAGAGCCCCTTTTAACGGAGTTGTAACCAATAAGTTTATTGATAAAGGAAATTTAGCAAACCCTGGTATGCCATTAATATCAGTAGAAACCCCTGGTAATTTTGAAGTAACAGCACTCGTTTCAGAAAATGAAATTTTACAAGTAAAAACAGCAACTAAAGTAAAAGTACTTGTAAAAGCAATAGATAAAACTTTAACAGGAGTTATAACTGAGGTTAGCACATCTGCAAATAATACAGGCGGTCAATATTTGGTAAAAATCGCATTAAACAAAACAACCGCTAGAATTCTATCAGGAATGTACACAACCGTTAAGTTTCCTTCAACAAAAAAGCCAACAACTACAAAGGTATTAATCCCTACAGATATTATTGTAAAAAACGGACAATTATCAGGGATTTACACTGTAAGTCAAAGTCAAACAGCAATTTTACGCTGGTTACGTTTAGGCAAAACTTACGGGAACGAAACTGAAGTTTTATCTGGTTTAAATGCTGATGAGCAATACATCATTTCT
>CAZWNY010000101.1:0-2093 GCA_964635575.1 uncultured Kordia sp.
TTGGTTGCTCCCCAAACATCAATAACTTGGTTATAACGTTCTTTATTGGTAAGCACACCCATATTATAGCTTGCTTTAATAGCATCTACTTCTTCATTTGCTTGGGCTATCATTCCTGCTTTTTCTTCAGGAATAATAATATCTCCTAAACTAAAGGATAAACCTCCTTTAAATGCAAACTGGAATCCCATATCTTTAATAGCATCTAAGAATTCACCTGTTCTAGGTACATCCGTTACTTTTAAAACAACAGCAATAATATCTCTTAACGATTTTTTATTTAATACTGCATTTATGTAACCAGCTTCTTCTGGAACAACTTCATTAAATAGAACTCTACCAACAGTAGTTTCAATAATTTTAGTTACTAAAACACCATCTACAATATCTTTAGTTCTTACTTTAATAGAGGCGTTTAATTCAACTACTTGTTCATTAAAAGCTATGGTAACTTCTTCTGGAGAATAAAATGTAAGACCTTCGCCTTTTACTTTATATTTCTTAGTAGATTTACGCTCTTTAGTCATATAATACAATCCAAGTACCATGTCTTGTGATGGTACTGTAATTGGCGATCCATTAGCTGGATTTAATATATTATGCGAAGCTAACATTAATAATTGTGCTTCTAATATTGCTTCTGGTCCTAATGGTAAATGTACTGCCATTTGATCTCCATCAAAATCGGCATTAAAAGCCGTACATACTAATGGATGTAACCGAATTGCTTTTCCTTCAATTAACGTTGGTTGGAAAGCTTGTATTCCCAAACGGTGCAATGTAGGTGCACGATTTAATAGAACCGGATGTCCTTTTAAAATATTTTCTAAAATATCCCAAACAACTGGTTCTCTTCTATCTATGATTTTTTTAGCAGATTTAACTGTTTTTACAATTCCTCTTTCTATTAATTTACGAATAACGAAAGGCTTGTATAATTCAGCTGCCATATCTTTTGGCAAACCACATTCATATAATTTCAAATAAGGCCCTACAACAATTACCGAACGTGCAGAATAATCAACACGCTTTCCTAATAAGTTTTGACGGAATCTACCTTGCTTCCCTTTTAAGGAATCCGATAAAGATTTTAATGGTCTATTTGCTTCTGTCTTAACTGCAGATGATTTACGTGTGTTGTCAAATAAGGAATCTACGGATTCTTGCAACATACGTTTTTCATTACGTAAAATTACTTCAGGTGCTTTAATTTCAACCAATCTTTTTAAACGATTATTACGTATAATTACTCTACGGTATAAATCATTCAAATCGGATGTTGCAAAACGACCACCATCTAGTGGTACTAATGGACGTAATTCTGGTGGAATAACTGGCACCGCATTAATCACCATCCATTCTGGTTTGTTTTCTCTATTTTTACTAGATTCTCTAAATGCTTCTACTACATTCAAACGTTTTAACGCTTCCGTTTTACGTTGTTTTGAAGTTTCTGTATTTGCTTTATGTCTTAATTCATAAGATAATGCGTCTAAGTCTATACGAGATAATATATCACGTAAACATTCTGCACCCATTTTAGCAATAAATTTATCTGAATCATTATCATCCAAATATCTATTTTCTTGCGGTACGGTCTCTAAAATATCTAAATATTCTTCTTCCGTAAGGAAGTCCATTTTTTGCAATGCTTCGCCTTCGGCTGTTTTTGCAATACCTGGTTGAATAACTACGTATCTTTCGTAGTAGATTATCATGTCTAATTTCTTAGATGGTAAACCTAATAGATATCCCATTTTGTTTGGTAAAGATCTAAAATACCAAATATGAGCTACAGGTACTACTAAATCAATGTGACCAACTCTATCTCTACGAACTTTTTTCTCTGTAACTTCAACACCACATCTATCACAGATGATACCTTTATAACGGATTCTTTTGTACTTTCCACAAGCACATTCAAAATCTTTTATAGGACCAAAAATACGTTCACAAAACAAACCATCTCTTTCTGGTTTGTGTGTACGATAATTAATCGTTTCAGGTTTTAGTACCTCACCTCTAGAGTTTTTTAAAATTACTTCCGGAGAAGATAATCCTATAGATATTCTATTGAATTTTTTAACTGAATA
>CAZWNY010000102.1:0-1976 GCA_964635575.1 uncultured Kordia sp.
AGCATGTTTTTTCACCACAAACCTATCAAAAATACAGACGAATACATAAATAAACTGTTTAGAGCAATAAAATTACATTTTCACCATACAGAAATTCCGTAGGGGTTTTCAATAAAATATGTCATTTTTAAATATACCCCGATTATTAAAGGAAAAATTAATGAGTTAATAGTTTTTTTTAAAAAAGTTGTTTTAAAATTCATTAACTGTTTTATGAAATTATTAAAAAACCATCAAACCCTCAACCATTAAACATAATATAGCAGATTAAACAGCATCATATATAAAATAAAACAACTACAAGCCATATGATTACATTTCCTTCAATTTATAATTAAGATTTTTTTGTAAATTTTATTTTAAGTGTTTTAAACAAAATTTATAAAAAAATACATATTTTATTTGTAAATTGACATCTTTATTGTACTAATTTAATAATTTAAAACATGTCAAAACATCATCAAATATTAATAATTGGAGGAGGAACAGCTGGAATAATGGTTGCCTCACAAATACTAAAGAAAAATCCTGAAATAGATATAGGTTTATTTGAACCCGCAAAAACACATTATTATCAACCAGCCTGGACATTAGTTGGCGCAAATACCTTTGATTTTGAAAAAACTGGCAGAAGCATGGAATCTGTAATACCAAAAGGTGTTACTTGGTACAAAGAATTTGTTTCTAATTTAGACCCTGACAATAATAAACTTTCAACAAAAGACGGAAACGATTTTACTTATGACTATTTAGTGGTAGCACCAGGACTAGTTATGGCTCCTGAATTAGTAAAAGGTTTACCTGAAGCTATGGATAAAGGTGTAGTCTGTTCAAACTACACAAATCCAAAACACACTTGGGAAGTTTTAAAAAACTTTAAAGGCGGTACGGCTTTGTTTACACAACCTACTACACCAATTAAGTGTGGTGGTGCTCCACAAAAAATAATGTATTTAGCAGAAGAGCATTTTGTAAAATCTGGTGTAAAAGATAAAACCACTGTTGTTTTTGCGACTCCTGGTTCAGTTATTTTTGGTGTTAAACCAATAGCTAAAACTCTAATGAAAGTAATTGACAGAAAAGATATAAATATACGTTTCTATCATAAATTAGTAGAAGTTGATGCTGAAAAACAAATTGCCTGGTATGAGTTAGCTAAAGATATTGAAGCTGG
The DNA here is from genome assembly GCA_964635575.1 of uncultured Kordia sp. Classification (GTDB taxonomy): domain Bacteria; phylum Bacteroidota; class Bacteroidia; order Flavobacteriales; family Flavobacteriaceae. The sequence goes on from CAZWNY010000102.1 coordinate 1,175, forward strand.
AGAATGTGCAATTATCTCTAAAGATAATGATGGTTTGACTTTAGATAAAGCAATTCAATATAATTATAAAAAAGTAAATACTACTAAAAAAGATGGACGTTATGGGATTAAATTTGACATGATGCACTTAGCACCACCACAAGCTGCTCCAAAATTCATAAAAGAATCTCCTATTGCAAACGAAGGCGGTTGGGTAAGTGTAAGTGACAAAACCTTGCAATCTACTAAATACGCTAATGTTTTTGGACTTGGCGATGTTGCTCAGCTACCAACCGCAAAAACGGGTGCTGCAATTAGAAAACAAGCACCTATTGTTGTAGCGAATATTTTGCATTTAATAGCAACAAATTCTTTAACTGAAAAAGAATATAATGGCTACTCTTCTTGCCCGCTTGTAACAGGTTATGGAAAAATGGTTTTAGCTGAATTTACTTATGGAAGCGTTTTTGCTCCAGACCCTAAATTAAAAGAATTTCCATTAATGATTAGTGATTCTTCTATTGAACATCGGCGTTTATGGATACTTAAAAAATATTTACTACCTTATTTATATTGGAATAAGATGATGAAAGGTATTGATGTGTAGCTTTTAAATAGTATAAAAAGGCAAAGATTTTTTTTTAACTATTTTTGCCTTTTTATACTATTTTCAATTAATCTCATAACGCGTTTAGTCTCTTTTTTTATGATTTTTGAAATAATATTTGATATTAATTTCCCTTTGTTTAAAAAACATCCATAATTTTTACTGTATTAAAAAATTATCGAAACCTACATAATCATTATCTCCATTACAACGTAT
>CAZWNY010000103.1:0-1854 GCA_964635575.1 uncultured Kordia sp.
ACCTCTTTATTTTTTTCGGTTAAAGAAAAAGTAGCTTTATCTCCATACAATAAAGATAGTCTTTTTTTGATATTTTCTAAACCTACTTTTGTAGAGGTTTTGTTACATATCAATTTACCTGTATTGGAAACTTTAATTACTATTTTTTCGTTTTGTTTTTTAATTAGTAAATTAACCATACCGCCTTTTGGTAGGTTTGAAATACCATGTTTCACGGCATTTTCTATCAACATTTGAATCAACATTGGAGGAATTTCTTTCTGCAAAAGAGTTGAGTCAATCTCTTTTTTAAAAGTCAACCTTTCTTCTAATTGAATTTTTGATAAGGCAATATAATTTTCTACAACCTCTAACTCTTCGGTAATAGAAATTTTATTTACACTATTTTTAGTAAGAGAATACCGCAACATTTCGGATAATCGTGTAAGCATTTCTCTTGATTTACCTACATCTTCTAACATTAAACCTCGTATGTTATTTAAAGAATTGAATATAAAATGTGGATTTATTTGTCCTTTTAAAGTATTTAATTGAGATTCTTTTAAGGATGTATTTAATTGTAATCGTTCTAATTTGTTTTGATTTTGTTTGAAAATAAATTTTATTCCGTAATAGAGTATTATCCAAAAGAAGAAAAAGAAAAATGCATTTAATATTTGCGAAGCAATAAATAATACATCTACTTTTAAGACTTTATTTTGATAAAATTCATATAAAGGCATCACGATAAAAAACGTACACGAAAATAATAAGGAAGCAACAATATAAGCAGCAATCATTTTCAATATCGCATATTTTCGTGTTTTAAAAAGGACGTATTTCTTTAAAAAAAACCTTAAAAAACTAGTAATTACAATTCCTATTAAAAAAACCAGTAATCCTTCTAAAAGAATATATGATTTATGTAGGTCTTTTACAAAACCAATTTTTGTGATTACTTGAACACTGGTTAAAGATCCCCAACCAATAATTTGCAATAGCCAAAACCACGTATTTTGTTTAATTTTCATTGCTAAACTTGTTTTTAATGGCTTGTTCTGTCTTCATTATTAATAACCCAACAATAATAAACATTAAAATAGTACTAATAAAAACTCCTGTTGCTGTTTTTACAGTATAAATAAGTTCAAAAACAGATAAAAAAATCAATACAACTCCACAATACATCATTAAATTTGACGAATAAATTTGAGAAAAATTCCAACGTTCTTGATTTTTCACAGATGATTTTGTAAGATATCCATACATATAGTTAATCTTTTTTGGTGGAAATTGTAACATAATAAAACCCATGATTATAAAAATTACACCAACCATAAGTGGCATACAAAATAAGCTGTTTTCAAAATTCATCATAATCTTTTTTTAATTGAATTATGGTGTTTTTTAGGGTTTCAAAATCATCGGTACCAACTAAAAAAGTTTTGTTATTTTTAGTTTTAAAACAAATAGCCTCACCAATTTTCGTGTTCCATAACCAACCTTTATTTGTTAAACGTATTCCAACACCAACATACCAAGGAAAACTTGTTTTTTCTATAGAATTTAATTCAATATCACTTAATTTCACTTCTTTTATTAGCAAGCCAATACCAAAAATAGCAGTAATTTTTTTCGAATCTATCGTAATAGTTAATTTATAAAAAAAGACAATACACAAACCTAAAAAAAGAATTAATAGTAATGCTGGTGTAAATGGTATTGATTTGGGATCGGTTTGTAAATAATAGCTCAATAATATTACAAGCATTGCCATAAGTAATACGATAATTAACTTGTAGCCGTATTGTGTTTTAGTATAGTTCATAGTCTGTATTTATTAAAATCGTTCTTTAATCCAATCTCTAATAATCT
>CAZWNY010000104.1:0-1680 GCA_964635575.1 uncultured Kordia sp.
TTGATGGTGAAATTGTAACTTTATGGCAATTTGTAGCTGGTGTATTGATACTTTTAGGTGTTTATATTGCCAATAGATTAAAAAGGTCAAAGGTTGAAGGCGAAAGTTAAAGGTAAAAAGTAAAAATCGAAAATATATAAATGCAAAACCCTAATATAAAATGGATTTATTTAATTTTACTTTCTTTAGTTTGGGGAAGTTCTTTTATATTAATTAATTTTTCCTTAGAAGGATTAACGCCAATACAAGTTGGTGCGTTTAGGATATTAATTTCTGGTTTTATTTTATTACTAGTTGCTTATAAAAGTATTTTAAAATTATCAAAAAATAATTGGTTTTGGTTGAGTATAAATGCTTTGCTTGGCACATTTTTTCCTGCGTTTTTATTTGCTTATGCTATAAATGAAATGGATAGTTCTATTGCTGCTATTTTAAATTCATTGACACCATTAAATACTTTACTTGTAGGTGCGTTAATTTTTGGTTACTCTTTTCAGAAAAAACAAATATTTGGCATTTTAATTGGATTAATAGGTACTATTTTATTAATTTATTATAGTAACGAAATTGCAAGTGAAAACAAAATACTTTATATGAGTTTTATTTTAATTGCATCTCTTGGTTATGCAATTAATGTAAATATAATTAAACGACATTTACAAGAGGTAAAAGCAATTGCTATTACAACGGGTAATTTTGCTTTATTGATAATTCCGACTACAATTGTGTTGTTTTTTAGTTTAAAATATGAGAATTTTACGTTTAATGATACTACAAAAGAATCGCTTATCTATATTTGTATATTAGCTGTTTTTGGTACTGCAATAGCAAAAACTATTTTTAATAAATTGGTACAAATCTCTACACCAATATTTTCAACATCGGTTACTTATTTAATACCAATAGTTGCCGTTTTTTGGGGTTTTGTTTTTGGTGAAAACCTTAATTTTATGCAGTTATTTTCTGGGTTAATTATTTTACTTGGTGTTTATTTGGTTAATAAAGTAAAATAAAAAGTCGCTTACCAAAAGATAAGCGACTTTAATAAATTTATTTAAAATTAGTACTTATTCAAAATCGGCATCAGTAACGCCTTCATTAATTTTAATTTCTGTAGTTTTAAATTCTAATACCATTGGTCCCATTGCCATTTTCATCATGTGAGGAAATTTAATTCCGTTTACTTCTTTATAGTCTGAAAATTCAAAAACCTGAGTGACTTCTTTTCCGACAGGACCTTTTTGAGTTTTTGAAGCTTGTACTTTTAAACCGCTTTTTACATCAAAAAATGTTTTGCTGCCTTCGCTTGTTTTTACAACATATGCGTCACTACCATTAATATTTTCAATACCAACTAATTCACCATTTTTTACGATACCTAATTCTTCAAAAGGAGCAGAGCCATTTTTAGCTTCTTCTAAATCATTACCTTCTAAAACCTTTTTTTGTCCTTGCGCTTCGCTGTAACCAGATGTTCCGTTAAATGCAGATTTACTTAAAGTCATTCCCATACCTTTTAATAACATTGCATTTTTGTTCGGACTCATATATTTCATAGTCATATTTAAGGTTTGTCCTTGCATGCTTGCTTCAGAAATATGTGCAATTGTTTTTACAGAAGTTATTTTATCTTTTCCGCCAATAGCAGAAACAAAATTATCTAGAACAGTTTGTAATGTT